>CAMAYS010000064.1:0-10669 GCA_945862545.1 Bifidobacterium breve
TTTGATAAGCCCGTGCGCCACATGCGCGAATATCTTGAGGTGATGATGCCATTGCTAGAAGGCAAAGCCGTATCTCACGCTGGTGAGGAGTTTCGCGTCAATGGTGGAGTCAATGTGCCTGGAGGAACTCGTCCGAATGTTGTCGTCGCCGCGCTTGGTGAACAGATGCTTAAAGTGACAGCAGCCCTTGCCGACGGAACCTTGACATGGTGCACGGGTCCCCAAACGTTGCAGAATCACACCATTCCTGTTCTGCGAGCCGCAGCTGAAAAAGCGGGACGTGACTCTGCTCGAGTGATCGCTGCTTTACCGGTATGTGTGACGAAGGATCGCGAGGCAGCTCTCGCTCGGGCTGCACAAGTATTTGTTGTCTATGGGCATTTGCCGAGTTACCGCGCCATGCTTGACAAAGAAGGTGCCGCCGGGCCAGCCGACATCGCGATCATTGGTAACGCATCAGAAGTCGCCGAACGAATTGCGGCTTTGGCTGATATTGGAGTGACTGATTTTGCTGCCGTTGAGTTTGGCGGCAATCCAGATGAAGTCGCCGAGACTCGCAGTGTTGTGAAATCGCTTTTGAAGTAAATGATCGGGGAAGCCAGTGGGGGTAGGTCTTAACGTTACAAAGGCTGATGGTATTGCGCGGATCGTGCTCAACAGCCCACCGATCAACTTATTCACTTTTGATTTCTTTTTAGAGACAGCGCAGGTCATTGGTGATCTTGCGGTTGATGATGATGTGCGAGTTGTATTGCTGTCATCGTCCAACCCAGATTTCTTTATCGCACATTTTGATGTTGCGGCAATTTTGACTTTCCCGACGAATAGCCCGCCAGCGACTGAACTGAATTCGTATCACGTGATGTGTGAGACATTACGTACTATGCCCAAGGCCACAATTGCCGTGATTGAGGGACGTATTGGGGGCGGGGGAAGTGAGTTGGCGCTGAGTTGCGATATGCGATTTGCGGCGTTGCCATCTACTGATCATCCAGGCGCAGTTTTTAGTCAACCCGAGGTGGCTCTTGGAATCATTCCTGGCGGTAGCGGTACGCAACGTTTGTCTCGTCTGATGGGACGCAGTCGCGCCCTTGAGGTAGTGCTCGGGTGTGATGACTTCGACGCTCTTGAAGCTGAGCGGTATGGCTGGGTGAATCGATCTTTGCCGGCCGACGAGTTATGGCCGTTTGTTGAACGTCTTGCCAAACGCATCGCTTCATTTCCTGCACACGCAATTGCTGCTGGCAAGCAGTCGGTGATTCTCGCCGAAAAAGAAGTCCCACAAGATTTGTTAGCCGAGGGGAATGCATTCAGTGCAACTCTGGGTGGTCCGGGGGCCCGTGAGGCAATGGAGAAATTCTTGCGCGACGGTGGTCAAACTCGCGATGTTGAACTGAATCTCGGCTCTTTGTTTGATTAGTTAGTGAAGGCTCACGGGTGTGCCACTGAAGGGTTTGTTGACCAAGTCAAAGAAATCGTTACCTTTATCGTCGACGACAATGAATGCTGGGAAGTTCTGCACATCAATCTTCCAGACGGCTTCCATCCCCAATTCGCCATATTCCAAAACCTCAACTTTGGTAATGCAGTCTTGGGCCAAGCGTGCCGCAGGTCCACCGATTGAACCCAGATAAAAACCGCCGTATTTGTGGCAGGCATCGGTGACGGCCCGAGAACGATTTCCCTTGGCCAACATCACGAAACTTCCGCCATTGGCTTGGAAGTCCTCGACGTAACTGTCCATACGGCCAGCCGTTGTGGGACCGAATGATCCACTTGCCATACCCTCAGGTGTCTTGGCAGGTCCGGCGTAATAGACGGCCATATCTTTCATGTACTCAGGTAAACCGAGGCCTGCATCAAGGCGCTCTTTTAATTTTGCGTGGGCGATGTCGCGAGCCACGACGAGTGAACCTGTCAGCATGACACGTGTCTTGACTGGGTGCTTACTGAGTTCGGAACGAATGTCGCTCATCGGGCGATTGAGATCAATCTGTACGACAGGGGTGTCCTGCAAATCTTCGTGAGTGATCTCTGGGAGAAAACGTGCTGGATCCATTTCCAATTGTTCCAAGAAGATGCCATCTTTGGTGATTTTGCCAAGCATCTGTCGGTCAGCAGAACATGACACGGCCATGGCAATCGGGCAAGATGCACCGTGGCGTGGAAGGCGAATGACGCGTACATCATGGCAGAAGTATTTGCCGCCAAATTGTGCGCCGATACCAGTCTCTTGAGACAACTTCAAGATGCGTTGTTCCATATCGAGATCGCGAAAGCCATGGCCCAATGTGCTGCCTTGTGTTGGCAACGAATCGAGATAGCGCGCACTTGCGAGTTTGGCGGTCTCTACAGCCTGTTCGGCTGAAGTGCCACCAATGACTACTGCTAAGTGGTACGGCGGGCATGCTGCCGTACCAAGGGACTTCATCTTTTCGAATAGCCAAGGGAATAGTGCCTTGTCATTCAAGAGAGCTTTAGTTTCTTGAAAGAGATAACTTTTATTAGCGCTGCCTCCGCCTTTGGCTATAAATAGAAACTTGTAGGTGTCGCCATCCACTGCACTGATTTTGATTTCTGCTGGCAGGTTGTTGCCGGTGTTCACTTCGTCGTACATCGTCAAAGGAGCCATCTGGCTATAACGAAGGTTGCTCGTGAGGTAGGTGTTGTAGACCCCGCGGGCGATGGCCTCCTCATCGCCACCACCGGTAAAAACAAACTGGCCTTTCTTGCCTTTGACAATTGCTGTGCCAGTGTCTTGGCACATCGGTAGAACACCTCCGGCAGCAATGGCAGAGTTTTTCAAGAGGTCCAAGGCGACAAAGCGATCATTGTCACTGGCCTCAGGGTCGTCGAGGATGTTTCGTAGTTGCTGCAGGTGACTTGTGCGTAAAAAGTGTGCAATTTCGCGCATGGCCTCTTGGGTGATTCGCGTGATGGCTTCTGGTGAGACTTTTAAGAAAGTTCCTTGAGGTGTTTCAAAAGTACTGACACCTTGCGTTGTCACAAGACGGTACTCGGTCTCGTCTTTGCCTAGCGGAAGGATTTCTGTGAACTCAAACTCGGACATACCTTCACGCTACGCCTATGGAGTCAGCCATACCTAGCCTTTGAGCATGGATTTATAGAGCGGTCTGTAAGAAAAGCAGGCTTGCCGACATTGCGCAGATCACCAAGATGAGTGGACGCATAATGTGTGCCGGGAGACGATCTCCGAGAAGACTCGATACTGGCAGACCGCCTAAGACACCTGGCAAAATGACGAGTGTTAGGGCCAATTCGTGTCGCCCAATTTCGCCAGACAGCAAAAAGCCGACCACGGTGATGACCACGCCGATGCTGAAGAAAGCAGCCAAGGTGGCACGAATCGTGCGTGGTTCTCCATCTTTGTACACCAGCGCCATTGGTGGACCACCGATCGACGTCACCGTGCCCATAAATCCGCTTGCGAGTCCAGCACTGCTGAGTGTGATGGGGGTGGTCTTGATCACTTGACCACGGCGCGCCGTGATCACGGAAATAATCACGGCGATGGCCACCGATGAGGCAACGGCATACGAAAGGGCGTCTTTATTCATCGCTCGCAAAGCAACGATGCCGATGAAGACTCCAGGAAAGCGACCGAGAAGCGCCCACTTGAAGCCACTGGTATCTATGTAGTGGCGATCGCGCAGTGCCACACCGAAAGTGAGTGGCATGACAGCCAACATCATTGCTACGGGAACAAAGGATTGATCAATCATCGCAAAAATCGGTGAAGTCAACATACCGAGTCCGAAGCCGAGCGAACCTTGCACACTTGAGCCGATCAGTGCGAGCAGAGTGCACACCACGACCATGTAGATCGGTAGACCAGCGATCTCGGTCACGGCGAACATTTAGCGGTCCTTCATTCTTTTTGGGTCCGCATGAGCAGGATCGTCAGGCCACTGGTGCTTGGGGTAGCGACCGGCCATGTCTTTTCGCACTTCGTTCCACGAGCCCGACCAAAAACCCACTAAATCAGCAGTCACCTGTATCGGTCGATCTGCGGGGGATAACAAGTGCAACACCAAGGCCACGCGTCCATCGGCAACGGTCGGATGGATTTTGGTGCCAAAGAGATCTTGCACACGAACTCGCACGATGGGGGCAGTCCCTTCTTGCATTGCTGTGCTGTAATCGATCGCCAGCGAGCGTCCGGACGCAAGTTCGAGATGAGTCGGAACCAGTTCGTCGATCTTTGCACCAGCGGGCCAAGGTAACTGAGAACGTAACAGCGTGCCGATATCAAGTGACTCAATTTCAGCGATTGATGTCATGCCGACCAAATAAGGCTGTAACCATTCGCTAGATGAGGCGATGAGGGCCTTGTCGGACCAGTCGGGCCATGGCTCGCCAATTTCGCGTCGCAGAAATGAGACTCGCGAACGAAGTTCATTCGTTGTGGCTGTCCAAGCCAATGGCTTGAGCCTTTGTTGCACTAAATATTCCATCAAAGCCAAGACGGTCTGCTCACTCGGACTTGGTCGGCGAATATTTTCGCTGAGCCGCATGCGATCAAGTTTCACGGTGTGGCGTTCGACAAAGTCTTGACGACCTTTGTCCCATAATGTGAGACTTTCATGTGACACATCGTTCATCAGGACATCGTTGATAGTTACTTCATCAACAACTGCACATAAGCGGATACGAGCATTTTTACGATCACCATCAAGATCAGCAGCGACGACAAACATTTCGTTGGCGATGGGATCGGTAGGGCGGAACCAAGCTGCTGAACCATTGCGCATTTGGTATTGGCCTGGCTGGCGACGCATTGCTAAGCGATCAGGGTATGCCAGCAATAAAACTGATCCAGCATGATCTGCATTCACTGTGTCCCAATCCAAACGTTGGCCGGTGCGACGGGCCATATCTTCGGCTTGCTGGCGAACCCGATCTATGCCACGTCGATCGGCGCGATCATCAGACATTTCGCGGGTGATGAACTGTACGCGCAACGAAATATCTACAGGTAGATCATCGGGACGACCGCGCATGACATCGCGATCATCAAGCAGGGCGGCGATAACGCAGGCTAATCCGTGATCTTTGGCGTGAGCCGCCGTGACCATATGCGCCAAGCGCGGATGAACTGGGGCAGCCAGCATGCGGCGACCAGTGGACGTGAGTTGAGCCTGTTCATCAAGCGCGCCGAGCATTTGTAAAAGTTCAATTCCTTGTTGAAGGGCCCCTTGTGGTGGCTGATCGGCAAATGACAACTCTGTGATGGGAGTTCCCCATGCGGCAAGTTCGAGAGCAAAGCCTGATAAGTCAACTTGAGTAATCTCCGGATCTAGATGTGAGCGGCGTGTGGTGTGTTCGATTTTGCTCCACAGGCGATAAGCAAAGCCGGGACCCAATCGACCTGCACGACCAGAGCGTTGTTCGGCTGATGCACGCGACGTGGGGATCGTGATCAGGCGCGTCATTCCCGTGCGTGGGTCATAGCGCGGCACTCTTGCTTGCCCCGCATCCACAACGACACTGACGCCGTCAACTGTGAGGCTGGTCTCAGCAATGTCAGTGCTTAACACCACCCGTCGGCGACCACTTGGTGACGGTGCAAGTGCACGATCTTGATCGAACAGTGAGAGTGCGCCGGCAAGCGGGTAAACGTCGGTATCAGGTTTGACGAGACGTTCAAGTTCTTGCTGGACGCGATTGATCTCGCCAATGCCGGGAAGAAAAACCAAAATATCGCCGACGTTTTCTTGTAAGGCACGGATCGTGACGGCGGTGACCGCTTCATCGAGGCGTTGCTGCTTACCTGCTGGAGCCCAAATGATGTCAACGGGATGTTGTCGCCCAACACTTGAGATAATTGGTGCTGGCTCAGTATCACCAAGAAGTTTGGCGAAGCGGTGTGTGTCAGCAGTGGCCGACATTGCGAGCACTCGAAGATCGGGTCGTAGATTCTTGCGCACATCAAGACAAAGTGCGAGTCCGATATCAGTGGGCAGATTCCTTTCGTGGACTTCGTCAAAAATGACTAAGCCGACACCAGGAAGTTCTGGATCATTTTGCAAACGGCGCGTGAGAATTCCCTCGGTGACGACTTCAATGCGCGTGTTGGGTCCGATCTGGCGCTCATCGCGGGTTTGGTATCCCACAAGTTCACCTGGCTCTTGTCCGATTAATGAAGCCAAGCGTCGCGCTGCGGCACGCGCTGCAAGCCGTCGCGGTTCCAGCATCACAATACGCTGCCCGTTCAACCAACTTTCATTGATCAGCCGCAATGGGACGAGAGTTGTCTTACCAGCGCCCGGCGGGGCAACCAAAACGGCGGTGAGACGTGTTGCTAATGCGGCGCGCAGTTCAGTGACGACGTCTTCAATCGGGAGATCGGTCGTAGGAAACAGAATCAGCCAAGTGCGGGTGTACCGCTAAATGAAACTGGGTCACCAGTCGCGGGGATGAGCGGTGCGGTCCATGCAGTTGTATCGGCAATCGTCTGAGCGACGGAGCGCCATTCAAGGGCATTCCAACCCTGCGCCACGGCAGGCATCGTGCCATCGGAGCGGATGAAGGCAAAAGCGGGGAGAGTGGTCAGTTCAAAGGCTTTGACGGCCGCTCGCTCGGGGTCGGTGAAAACCAAGAACTCTTTTGCCAATGGACCGAGAAATGAGCGGGTTTCATCGGCGGATGCCGTCACAATCAGGCTGGTTCGCGTGGCCGAATCACCGAAGGAGCGCAAAATACGAACGGCAGTATTGAGAATCCAAGAACTTTCATTGGTGTACGGGTCAAGGACGACCGCTGCCAGATGAAAAGTGGTCAACCATTCGCCGAGAGCACGGGCTGGGTGGGCTTTTGTATCGAGCGCCAGGGGACTCAGGATTAGGTTCGGGGAAGGTGTCAATGCCACAAGGTAAACGGTAGCGCAAACAGGCTCTTTTTCCAGCACCCTTGAGGGGTTGGTGGGAGGAACTATGATTGTCCTGATATGGCAAACAAACGTGCATCTATCTCCATGTCCGATTCTGAAATTGTGGCTTACCTTGAGGAGCAGACGATTCTCAATATCGCCTCAATCGGACCAACGGGTCACCCCCATATGGTTGCGATGTGGTACGTCGTGATGGATGAGAAGGTCACTTTTTGGACTTTTGGTAAGAGCCAAAAAATTGTCAACTTGCGCCGTGATAACAAAATCACTGGTCTGATTGAAAGTGGAGACACCTACGATCAACTCAAAGGTCTTGAACTCGTCGGTTCAGCGTCCATCGTTGACGACTATGACGCGGTTTTAGCTATCGGAAAAGCTGTCGGCCTGAAATACAACGGCGATGGAGCTATTAGCGACGCAGCATTGCCTTTCTTGGAAGCACAGGCGAAAAAGCGCTTGGGCATTCAAATAAATGTTGAGCAGATTGTTTCATGGGATCATACCAAGATTGGTGGCGGTTACTAGTTGGTGTGTAGTAGTGAAGCAGGAAAACAAATCTTAAATTATTAGGGGGACAGATGACAGGCTCACAAGACAATGTTCGTGCTGCTTTACTGCAGACGGACTGGACGGGTTCCAAGGACACGATGATTGACAAGCACGAGGCTGCCTGCCATGAGGCGGCTGCTCAAGGTGCTCAAGTGATGTGTTTTCAAGAACTCTTTTATGGTCCGTATTTTTGTCAAGTACAAGATGTTGAGTATTACGGCTACACCGAGTACATCCCTGATGGGCCAACGACTCAACGTTTTCAAAGTATTGCCAAGGAAACTGGCATGGTTCTTGTGTTGCCGATGTATGAAATTACTCAAGCCGGGGTTTACTACAACACGGCCGCAGTGATTGATGCTGATGGGAAATATCTAGGCAAGTACCGTAAGCAGCACATCCCGCAGACAAAGGGATTCTGGGAAAAGTTTTATTTCAAGCCAGGCAATGGCGGTTATCCAGTCTTTGATACCGCGGTCGGAAAAGTTGGGGTATACATCTGTTATGACCGTCACTTCCCCGAGGGGTGGCGCGCTCTTGGTCTCAATGGTGCGCAGATTGTTTTTAATCCTTCGGCGACGCATCGTGGTCTCAGCGAATACATCTGGAAAGTTGAGCAGCCTGCTGCTGCGGTTGCCAACATTTATTATGTGGGTGCCATCAACCGTGTCGGCATCGAGCCTTTAGGGGAAAATGACTTCTACGGTCAGAGTTACTTTGTTGACCCTGAGGGAAAGTTTGTTGGTGCTCAGGGGGATCCCTATAAACCAGAACTGATCGTGCGCGATTTGGATATGAAAAAACTTCGCGAAGTACGTGATCGCTGGGCTTTTTATCGAGATCGCCGTCCAGAGGCTTATGGAGATCTCACCGAGTTGTGAAACAAAGATTGTCGTTGCTAGTCGCACACATTTTGAGGGAGGCGTTATGCCAAAGGTATTAATCAAGAATGGATTGGTCATCTCGCCCACGGGAGTGATTGCCAACGATGTTCTTATTGATGGAGAAAAAATCGCCGCCGTTGGAGCGCCAGGCTGGTTCGCTTCTTCTGAACAAGGTTGCGATCGCGTCATTGACGCTGCTGGTAAATACGTGATTCCTGGTGGGGTTGACGTTCACACTCATATGGAGTTGCCTTTCGGGGGCACCTTTGCCTCAGATACTTTTGAAACAGGTTCGCGAGCCGCAGCCTGGGGTGGCGTGACAACGATTATCGATATGGCGGTACAACGCTATGGCGAAAATGTTTTTGATGGCTTGGCCGAATGGCATCGCAAAGCCTCAGGGGAATGCGCCATTGACTATGCCTTTCATCAGATTATTGGTGGAGTGGACGACCAATCATTGAAGGATATGAAGTACCTCACTGAACATGAGGGGATCAGCAGTTTCAAGTTGTTCATGGCTTATCCCGGTGTGTTCTATAGCGATGATGGTCAGATTTTGAAAGCCATGCAAACTGCTGCTGAATGTGGCGCAATGATCATGATGCACGCTGAAAATGGTCCTGCGATTGACGTTTTGGTGCAACAAGCTCTTGCTCGTGGAGATACTGATCCTCGTTACCATTCATATACTCGTCCATCGCCGCTTGAGGCAGAAGCCACGCACCGCGCCATTGTGCTCTCCCATGTAGCTGGCAATGTGCCGTTATACATCGTGCACATGTCGGCAGGTGACGCTCTCAATGAAGTAGCGGCGGCCCGACACCATGGGCGCAATGTTTTTGCTGAAACCTGTCCGCAGTATTTGTGGCTCACGCTTGAAGAAACGCTCGGGCAACCTGGCTTTGAAGGTTCAAAATGGGTGTGCAGTACGCCAGTTCGCTCACGAGATAATGATCCGCACTACATCGGTCAGATGGGTCATGGTCACCAAGGCGATCTGTGGAAGGGGTTGCGGATGAACGAACTTGCTGTTGTCAGCACCGATCACTGTCCATTTTGTTTTAAGGATCAAAAAGAACTTGGTCTTGGCAACTTCTCGGCGATCCCCAATGGGATCGGTGGTGTCGAGCACCGCATGGAACTGATTTACCAAGGTGTTGTTGCTGGGGAGCTGTCACTTGAACGTTGGGTTGAAACATGTTGCACAACTCCAGCGCGGATGTTCGGCATGTACCCACAAAAAGGCATTATTGCTCCAGGCAGTGACGCCGATGTTGTGATCTGGGATCCCAATAACAAGACCAAGATCGGCATTAACGACAAGCACCATATGAATATGGATCACTCAGCCTGGGAGGGCTGGATTATTGATGGCAAAGTTGACACGGTGTTTTCGCGAGGTGTCGCTCTCATTGATAATGACCAATACATAGGTCGCAAAGGACATGGTAAATACATCAAGCGTGGCCTCTCGCAATATCTCGTCTGAGATTTCCCTCCAAAAAGAAAGTTAGGAAAGAGTTATGTACCGCATTGATCATTGGATTGACGGCCGCACCGTCGGCAGTAAGTCAGGTCGCACGGGGAATATTTTTGATCCCGCTACGGGTCAGGTTCAAGGCACAGTGGGTTTCGCTGATGTTGATGAGGTTGATCAAGCAGTTGCCAATGCCAAGGCCGCACTTCCTGCGTGGCGTTCAACGAACTTGTCGCGACGAGCCGAGATCATGTTCAACATGCGTGAACTTGTGTCATCTCATCGCAATGAAATCGCTGCGTTACTTACTCAGGAACATGGCAAGGTAACTGCGGATGCATTGGGTGAACTCGCCCGAGGTTTGGAAAATATTGAGTACGCCTGTGGCATCCCTAATTTGCTGAAGGGTGGTTATTCAGAGCAAGCCTCTGCTGGTGTTGATGTGTACAACATTCGCCAACCTCTGGGAGTTGTGGCTGGCATCACTCCATTTAACTTTCCATCCATGGTGCCGATGTGGATGTTCGCCAATGCCATTGCTTGCGGCAATACCTTCATCTTGAAGCCCTCCGAAAAAGATCCTTCAACAGCAATGCTGATTGCCGAATTGCTCAAGCAGGCGGGGTTGCCTGATGGCGTCTTCAATATTGTGCAGGGAGACAAAGTTGCCGTTGATCGATTGCTCAGTCACCCCGATATTGCGGCGATTAGTTTTGTCGGCTCAACACCCATCGCGCGTTACATCTATGAAACTGGCACAAAAAATGGCAAGCGTGTTCAGGCTTTAGGTGGAGCAAAGAACCACATGTTGGTTCTTCCCGATGCCGACCTTGATATGGCCGCAGA
>CAMAYS010000065.1:0-10641 GCA_945862545.1 Bifidobacterium breve
CATCCCACGACGAGAAAAAACATCAGAAGGGCAGCCTTTAACCGACCAAATGGGGACCGCACGCAAAAATATTACTAGCACTCAACGAAAGACCGCCCACTTGTGCTCTATAGTTCGGCTACGAATCGGTCACACCGATTCGCGTGTGCCTGAGGGGGAAATAACATGAATGTTCGTCGACTTTCAATATGGACTGCTGCCATCATTTTTGCTGGCGGTGCTTGCTCAAGCAGCGATTCTGCTTTGACCGATACCCAGGCGCCTACCAGCGTTACCACACCAGCAAGTCAGGCCCTCAGCGCCGAGTTGCGTTTGGCCGTTGAAGAGGCACTGACCCTCAGTCCCGCCGGCTGTGATGAACTTGATGCCTCTCAATGCCTCTTGCCTTTCCCCAGCAATCGCTATGCAGTTGCCGATGAATCAACGCCAACTGGCTTGCGCGTGAACATTCCCGCCTCCTCGATGCCAGCTAATGCATCGGGCATCGCTATCGATGCCACCGATTGGAATACCAACGATGGATTCAGCCCAAATAGTTCAATCCTCACGCACATAGACGATCTAGACGCTGAGGCTTCAGCTCTCCCTTCGTGGACCGATCTTGAATCATCACTCGCCGACAGCGCCTCGGTGGTCATCATTGACCAGGACACGGGAGAGAGAATTCCGTTATGGGCCGAACTTGACGCCGTAGTTGACGGAGAACAACCCCTACTCATCATTCATCCGGCTATCGCCCTCAGCGACGGTCACACCTACATCGTGGCCTTACGTGGTCTCAAGACAAGCGCCGGCTCAGATGTCATTCCATCACCGATATTCCAGTACTACCGCGACGCTTACGAATCAGATATTGAACAATTAAACACCCGCACTGCCGATATGGAAAAAATGTTCAACGCATTGCAGAGTGCCGAGATTGATCGCTCCACACTCCAACTGGCGTGGGATTTCACGGTGGCATCCACAGAGAATCTCACGGGTCGCATCTTGAAAGTACGCGACAACACCCTTGAGTGGCTGAATACAAACGCTCCTCAATTTACGGTCACGGCGGTTGTCCCCGCTTCAGAAGTAGATGTTGCGGTACAAGTTGCAGGTACGTTCAAACTGCCCACTCATCTCACAGGCGATGGTTCACCAGGTCAGGCCTTTAATTACGCACCGTCCGATACGGGCCCAAATCGACTACCGATCATGGGCGCAGTCGTTGATGTTCCTTTCTTATGTCAAATTCCCAAAATGGCAGCCGATGACCCCTCTGTGGTTTTACATCCCGGTCTTTATGGTCACGGATTACTCGGTAGCGAATATGAAATTGATTACGGTGGCGATGTGCGCGCTCTTGCCCAAGAAGCAGGCGTTTTGTTCTGCGCCACCAAGTGGGCTGGTATGAGTGAAGACGATGTTGTTAATGCGGTGACATCACTGCAAGATTTGTCCAACTTTCCTACTGTGGCGGATCGCCTACAACAAGGCATCGTCAACATGATCGCTCTCGGTCGTTTAATGACGGTCGATAACGGCATATTGTCTGACCCCGCATTCAACAACGTCAAGGCTGATGGAGACTTGATCTACTACGGCAATAGCCAAGGCGGCATCATGGGTTCTGCGATCACCGCAGTCTCCCCCGATATCAGTCGCGCAGTCCTTGGCGTACCTGGCATCAATTACAGCATCCTGCTTCTGCGATCGATTGACTTCACCGACTACGAGGCTGTCATGATCCCCGCCTATCCCTCAAGGCGAGATCGCACGCTGAGCATTTCTCTGATGCAGATGTTGTGGGACCGCGGCGAAGGAGGCGGGTACATCAACCACATCACTCGTGATCCACTACCCGGCACTCAAGCAAATAAGGCAGTCCTGATGCACGTTGCATGGGGAGATCATCAGGTCAGCGAACTCACTTCTTTCATTGAGGCGCGATCTCTCGGAGCCAAGATCTATCGACCCATGGTCGCCGAAGGTCGGTCACATGAAGTGACCCCCGGTTGGGGACTACAAGATGTGGCCGAAGGCGATACGGGATCCGTCATCGTTATTTGGGACTCTGGTGCCGAGATGATTCCCGTTGAAGTCCTGCCTCCATCAGTCGGACGCGACCCTCATGAGGACCCACGCGATAACGCTGTAGCGCGTAGTCAGATGGCTCAATTCTTATTTGGTGGAACCTTCACAGATGTCTGCGGCGGCCAACCCTGTACTGCGCAACAAAGTTAGGTATTACACCTTGCGCTGAGTTTGCGCCCATGTCATTCCTTGAAGTGCATCGCTGTCATGAGGTAAGCCAAGGACGCGTTCAGCCACAATATTTCGTTGCACTTCACCAGTGCCACCACCGATTGTGAGCGAGCGCGCGAACATATAACCGTCAAACCAACCAGGATGTTCAAGCGCCCGCAAACCGACGCCACCGCCGCCGCCAAGCCCATTATGCGATCCGCTCTCGCTACTCTCAGCAACGCCACGTAACATCGCTTGCGCTCCCAAAAGATCACGCGCAACTTCCATCACATTTTGTCCATGCTCGTCAGCAAGAATCTTGCGAATGCTGGCCTCAGCTCCTGGTTGTTCACCCCGCAAACGTGCCGAGAGCGTACGCATCCGAATTAAATCCAAAAGAACATGCTCTGTGTAAATAGCTGCAAGTCGCTGGCGCATCACCGGGTCGGTGATGGTTCCGCGCAGACGCACAGCATCCAACATTTCCAAAGCCGTTGGACCGCTCCCCCACAGCACTCCACCAGTTGATAATGAGACACGCTCATTACCCAAAGTGACCTTGGCTAAGCGCCAGCCTTCGTCTTGTTCGCCGACCAAATTGACAGCGGGGAGACGAACGTCTGTGAAAAAAACTTCGTTAAATGTGCTGGCTCCCGTCATCTCGCGAATCGGGCGAATCTCAATACCAGGAAGATCCATTGGGCAAATGAAATACGAGACTCCCTTGTGTTTGGGAGCATCAGGGTTTGTGCGAGCGATCAAGATGCCGTACTTGGCGTATTGCGCTCCACTTGTCCAAATCTTTTGCCCATTGATGATGTACTCGTCCCCATCACGAACTGCCCGTGTACCCAAATTCGCCAAATCACTTCCGCTACCTGGCTCGCTAAAAAGTTGACACCAAAAATCTTCGCCCGATAGTAAGCGGGGAATAAATTTTTTCTTTTGCTCCTCGGTCCCAGCAAAGACAATTGTTGGCCCAGCCCAACCAATGCCGATTGGGTTTGACGGTCGACGGATACCAGCCTTACTCAACTCATCATCAATGATGATTTGATGCACAGGATCAGCCCCTAGTCCAAATGGTGTCGGCCAATGGGGAGCCACGTAGCCAGCATCAGCCAAGACCCGTCCACTGGGGTGCGGGTTATGAGCGATCCACTCTCGCACCACAACACGACGCGGGTCATCGCTGGCGGGAAGTTCAAAGTCCATTGCCAAACCTTAGTTTGAGCCAATACTGGAGCAGCGTACGCAAACGCCTACGCTTGCTCATTGTGTCAATCGCTCGTGCCTGGAACTTCGCAGATGCCTGGGAATCAGTTGCCACCCGTCTACAAGATACCCCTGCCCAACAATATCAAGATCAGATTTTTACATGGTCTGTTTTCAATCGTCGCGCCAACGGTGTCGCTGCAACATTGCTTCAGGCAGGTGTTCGCCAACAGGACAAAGTCGCCCAGTACATGTACAACTGTCCACAATATCTTGAAAGTATTTTTGCAACCTTCAAGGCTGGCCTAGCACCAGTCAATACCAACTACCGCTACACCGACGATGAGTTGGTATATATCTGGGACAATGCCGATGTCGTGGCCGTCGTGTTCCATGGCGTCTTTGCAGAAACAATTGAGCGGCTACGACACCGAGTGCCAGGCGTCATCGTTTGGCTATGGGTCAATGACGGTAGTGGTGCATGTCCGACGTGGGCAACTGACTACGAAGTGTGCGCCGAGCAAGGGACTGAGACAAATGTTCAAGGTCCATGGGGTCGAACTGGTGACGATCTTTTATTGCTCTACACCGGCGGAACGACGGGCATGCCCAAGGGTGTGATGTGGCGTCAGGAAGACTTGTTTTTAACGTTAGATAGCACCAACAAAAAGCGCCTCCCTCCTACGCCGCAAGGAGATCCCATTGGCGAACGCTCGCTACGCCCTGGTCCGCGCAATCTGCCCGCCGCGCCTTTGATGCACGGCACGGGTCTGTTCAATGCGATGAGCAATCTGACTGTGGCGGGATGCATTATCACGATGGCTGGGCGCAAATTTGATCCTGCCGAATTACTTGACACCATTGAGAAATATCATGTGAACTCAATGTCCATTGTTGGAGACGCTTTCGCTAAACCAATTTTGCGGGCCCTTGACAGTGAACCTCAGCGATGGGATATCTCCAGCCTGCGGGTCATCGTTTCAAGTGGCGTGATGTTCGCTGCCGAAACGAAACAGGGTTTACTGCGACACAGTGAGCGACTGATCATGGTCGATGCTTTAGGTTCATCTGAAGCAATCGGCATGGCGCAAAGTACAACATCAGCAGCAGGGGAATCAAAGACTGCATCTTTTGAACTTGGCCCGAATACCAAGATCCTCACTGAAGACGGTCGAGAAGTTCAACCAGGGAGCAGCGAAATTGGTCGCGTGGCGTTGAAAGGCAACACCCCCATTGGCTACTACAAAGATCCTGAAAAGTCCGCTAAGACATTTCAAATCATCAACGGGGTGCGCTGGTCGATTCCCGGCGACTGGGCCAGCATCGATATCGATGGCACAGTGCACCTTCTCGGACGAGGGAGTCAGTGCATCAATACTGGAGGCGAAAAGGTTTACCCCGAAGAAGTTGAGGAAGCCTTGAAATTGCATCCAAGTGTGGCCGATGCGGCCGTCGTCGGTGTACCTGACGAACGCTTTGGGCAAGCCATAACCGCGCTCGTCGAAGCATTGCCCGGCCAGAACATTGTTGAAGCCGACTTGATCGCCTTTATCAAGCAGCATTACGCGGCCTATAAAGCCCCCAAGCGAGTCATCGCGGTGGCCACTGTTGGGCGAGCTAGCAATGGCAAGCTTGATTACAAGGCTCTGACCGAGATTGCTATAGCAACCCTCACATAACATTCCAGACGAACATCAATCCCCCACAACAATGTAGGAGTACACCATGTCAGCACTCGGATACGACGGAAAAGTAGCGATTATCACCGGAGCAGGTGGCGGTCTTGGTCGCCAGCACGCCTTGATGATGGCCAAGCGTGGAGCATTGATCGTTGTCAACGACCTCGGCGGATCAATCGACGGGGTTGGTTCTAACGCCTCGGCTGCACAAATAGTTGTTGATGAAATCAAAGCCATCGGTGGAGAAGCGGTTGCTGATCAGAACACGGTCGCCACTCCCGAAGGTGGACAAGCAATCGTTCAGACCGCTATCGATACTTATGGTCGCGTAGACATTGTGATTAACAATGCCGGCATCTTGCGCGATAAGGCGTTCCACAACATGACCCCCGATCTGTTGAATCCGGTACTTGATGTGCACTTGAAGGGTGCCTTCTATGTCACGCAACCTGCTTTTGTGCATATGCGTGAACAGGGCTACGGACGCATCATCTCTACTTCATCGGCCGCAGGAGTTTTCGGCAACTTTGGACAGACGAACTACGGCGCCGCAAAAATGGGCCTCGTTGGTTTCACCCGTGTACTTGGCGTTGAAGGTGCCCGTTTCAATATCAAGGCCAATGCCATTGCCCCATTAGCAATGACCCGCATGACCGAAGATATTTTGGGTGCACTCAAAGACAAACTTGCTCCCGAGTTAGTTTCGCCACTGGTGGCTTTCTTGGCACACGAAGAATGTCCAGTGAGCGGACAACTATTTTCTGTGGGTGGTGGACGCGTGGCTCATGTTTTCTTGGGAGAAACCAATGGCTATTACTCGCCAACTTTGACTCCAGAAGATGTGCAGAATAATTGGGAGACCATTACTGCTCGCGACAACTTTTCTGTGCCAAACAATTTAGGCGAAGAAACTGCCATGTTTCTTTCGTTTTTTAAGTAATCAATCTATGAATTGAGGTTTCTCATGATCACTGTGGATGAGTTTGGTGCCCAAGCTAAGCAATGGTTAGCTGAAAATAAACATCTTGCTCCACGTGATTACGGAGCTATTTGCCCACCCGACATGGTGCAAGCTGGGCTGAGTTGGCAGCGACATCTCTTTGCTCATGGTAAGGCTGGAATCCATTGGCCCGTTGAGGTCGGTGGTCAAGGTCTGACTGCCGCCCATCAAGGTCAATGGCTCTACGAGTGTGCTCTCGCAGGTGTACCTGGCGTCTTCAATATGGTGGGACTAGTCCTGGCAGGTGGATCGATACAAAAGTTTGGAACTCCGGAACAACAGAGCCTGCATCTCAATGCGACTCTACGCGCCGATCATGTGTGGTGTCAACTATTTAGCGAACCTGGCGCTGGTAGCGACCTTGGTTCACTGAGCACTAAGGCCGAACGCGACGGTGATCGTTTCATTATCAACGGTCAAAAAGTTTGGTGTTCTGGCGGGCGCTACAGCAACTGGGGAATTCTGATGGCGCGCACCAATCAAGATGCACCCAAACATGAGGGCATCAGTTTCTTCCTTCTGGATATGAGTTTGCCTGGTATTGACATTCGCCCACTCAAACAGATGACTGGGGAATCCGAATTTGACGAAGTTTTCTTCACCGATGTTGAGATGCCTGTTGAGGCATTGCTCGGTCCGTTGCACGGGGGGTGGGGTGTCGGCATGGCCGTGCTCACTTCTGAACGCGGTCATATCGGTACGAGTGTGATTTCGCTGGAACGGCGACTGGATTCGATTTCACGCATCGCTGAAGGTCGGCAATTATCTGCCACCGAAAAACAAAAACTTGCCAAACTTCTCTCCCAAGGAATGGCGTACAAAGCCATGGCGCAACGTCAGGGACCAGTGGCATCGACGGCAGCCTCGCTGATGAAATTAGGCATTACCGAGATGATGTTTGAAACCTCCATGTTGCGCGCCGACATCTCTGGTATGGACTCTCTGCTTGATGGCCCCGACGCCTTCGGTGTTTTATCGGCGCCTGGTGGTCGTATTGCTGGTGGCACTAGTCAGGTGCAGCGCAACATCATTGGAGAGCGTTTGCTCGGACTTCCCCGCGAACCATCCATTAAAAAGCCGGAAACTCTTCCCCCAAGCAAAGAGTCATGAGCATGAACGATCCTGACAAAAGCCCTGTCCGATCCCGCAATTCAAGGGAAATACCTTGGCCCATACTGAGTTTCCTCGCGTTCTGTGTCGTAGTTGGTGTCTTTGTTCTGCAGAACCGGGACCGAATGCCCGTAAACTTCCTGAACTTCGAAATTAACAGCAGGCAGTGGGTCAACCTCATCGTCGCCGTTGTGCTTGGAGTTTGCTTGGACCGATTATTCATCGGTTGGAGGAGACTCCGTCGCAAAGACGATTGACATCACCCTGAGCCAGAGACAGTGAGAAACCAATCGTGAAAGTTACATCCACCAATGGCGTCAAGGTTGAAATGTATGACCTCGGTGGCTCAGGTCCAAACATGCTCCTGTCGCACGCCAATGGCTTTCACGGTCTCTGCTGGAAACCAGTTGCCGAACATTTGATCAAACACTTTCACTGTCATTCCTTCGATCATCGTGGTCATGGTGACACCCCTGCACCAAAGGATTGGACAGTCGCCTGGGCTGGTTACGCCGCTGACGCAAGTGCTGCTGCGAAGTCAATCGCCGAACCGAAAGGCATTATCGGTGTCGGTCATTCAATGGGCGGAGCCACATTGCTCATGGCTGCAATCAAGGATCCAACACTTTTTCGTGGACTGCTGCTTTACGAACCAATTGTCAAACCCGATGACGTACGCATGCCCGCCAATCGTCCAAATGCCTTAGCCGAAGGTGCTGCTCGTCGTAAAAGAACCTTCAAGTCTTACGAAGAAGCGATCACTAATTACTCCAACAAAATGCCGATGACGCACTTCACCCCTGAAGCTCTTGACGCTTACGTCCGCGGCGGTTTTCGTAAGGGTGACGATGGTTTGGTGCACTTAAAGTGTGAACCTGAACTCGAGTCAGCTAATTTTCGCAATCCAGAAATACCAAACTTGTGGAAGAAACTTCCCGAACTCAATATCCCAGTGTGGGTCCTCAGTGGTCACCCCGAGCCATTCCAACCCTCTGGCTTTGCCGAGGCCATTGCTGATCGACTACCCAAGGGCAACCACATTGAGTACAGCGATCTTGATCACTTCGGACCCTTCGTAGATCCCTCGCGAGTAGCGCGCATTATCGACACGTTTGCTGACACTTTGGAATCCTGATGTCGTCTGTCGGCGAAGAGCCAACACCAGGTATCGGACTTTTTGGGCCATCCGTTGATGCCTTTGATCAACGAGCAGAACAACTATTAGAAATCGTCAGATCCTCAAAAGTTGCTGGACGCGTTTTTCTCGCTGCGAGCCGTCTCGGTGATTTCAGTGTTGTCTGGCATCTGATTGCTGTGGCCCGTGGGACAACGAGCAATAAGCGCGCCACTCAAGCGTTTGCACTTTCGGCTTTGCTCGGTGCTGAATCGCTGATCGTCAATCAGGGAGTCAAGCGAATCTTCAAGCGCGAGCGTCCCACCACAAGCGGGGATGATCGCTTTGCAGTGCGGACTCCATCCACGAGTAGTTTTCCCAGCGGACACGCCAGTGCCGCAGTATTCGCTGCCACGGTACTCACCACACTTGATGGCAAGAAGTCAGCGCCACTGTGGTTTGGACTTGCGGCCGTCGTCGGCACAAGTCGCGCCTTTGTGCGCATCCACCACGCATCTGACGTCATCGGTGGCGCAATAGTCGGTTTGTTATTGGGGCTTGCTGTGCGCCCCATCGTCAAACTTCTGCGCTAACTGGTGACAGATTTCTTGACTGTCATTTCAATCTCCGCTGTGATCTCGCCATTAACCGAGTCAATAGATAAGACCTCAATGCTGATCCCATTTCCCGCCCACTTTTCGCCGTCTTGCACATCACCCTTGACGAATATCTGTTGACGGTCAACCCCTGAGGTTCCAGTCACCGTTATTCGGTGGATCACCACGGCGTTTGACTTGAGATGAGCATTGTCACCGCGCGCTGCGATCAGTTCTACTGTCAAGAAACTATTTACTCCATCAACAATCACAACAAAACGTTTTCCCATGATTGATAGATCTGTGTCCGTTGCTAGCAACTGAACTTTTGTGGTCACACGACGTGACCTATCTAGAATCTTCAGATGGTCATCATCTAACCACCGTGCCGCATACAAGTTGATAGCTAATGTGCCTGGGCCATGACGCTTCGTAGAAATAACCATTCGTGGTGCCGAACTGTCACTCATCACATCAAGTGCGCTGTCATAAAGTTCTTGACCCGAATTACTCATTGAGGTCGTGCTGTGCGGCCAGTCAAGGGCATGGCCGATTTCATGCTCAACAAGATCAAGAGGAGAGTCCCCATTCCAGTAGTCCATAAAGTCCCCCGCTCCTACATAAACAGACCGACGAGTGTCGCTCGCCGAACAAGACTTATTGCAGCCGACTCCGGGTGTCCCCCATCCACCGAACTCGTCGGCCCCATGTTCAGCATCGGCGACGACCATTACCCCCCGAACCTCGGGTCCGCTCTGATCAAGGGCGCGTTCAGCGCAGTCGTCTGAAGTCTCGGTATCGGAGATGATGACATCTTTCCCTGCGCTGAATACTGGCTGATAGCGACCGTATGAGTGACGCTTGAAGTACGACACCACGGGAGTCAAGCGCTTGACGATCTCGTCGCTACTCAACGACATCCGTTCCGACGATGGCTCGAAAATCTCATCATTTGTAGATATTGGGATGCGACACACCACAACTTCCCAGGGATCGACGCCCAAAGTCATCTCACCATAGGAATCGGCAATGATGCCGATCTTGAGCAAAGCCTCAACGTCGGTAGCACCCAGGCTTAAAGATGTCCTGCCACATGAAGGGGCAAGGAGTAACAGGGCTAGCAGCACATATTTTTTGTGCTTCACCTATGTCGCAAACTACGCCAGGTACTTAGCTACGAACTGCCGCTGTCAATAAATTGCGGACATCGAGCAATAGGTCACTGACCTCACTCGTCGAAACCAATTCACGCTTCACCATTTGCGACAGTGCTACATCAATGAGGCCTAGGGCACCATTGATGACATCAACCGAGATGACCTTGATGTCATCGAGAGCGCTGCCGGTCATCACATCAGATATCTGTAGATCAGTCATCGCGTTCTCCTTGTTTGGTTTAAGACTAACTATGACGGGATTGTCGGATCGCTCCACTTCTCCCTGTTATGAAAGTAACGCATGGAAGCGCTGAATATGTGCATCGTATCCCGATGATTTTTGCGAGATCGGTCACCCCTAAGCGTCGTCAGACACACCACCGACCATCTACGATCAAGATATGGAATTTCTTGGAGCTGGAACGGTCGTCACAGGAGCCTCTGGGGGCATCGGAGATGCCCTATCTAGGCGCTTTCACGCTCTCGGAGCGCGGGTCGTGGTCAGTGATGTGGAAGCCTCGGGTATCGGCGCACTAGCCAC
>CAMAYS010000066.1:0-10561 GCA_945862545.1 Bifidobacterium breve
AAATAATACGTAGCCGCCTGCGGGTCACTCCCACGCATGCTCTTGATAAAAGCGCTGACGACGTCGTAATGATCATCGCGACCATAACGTAATGCACTTGTTCCGAGAGCAGCCTCTGCATGCTCAAGAGTGACAGCGTGTGGGTGAGCGAGGGCCGCCGCAACTTCCAGTGAAGTCAGTACTTGGCGACCGTCCCCCGCTGATCGGTCAGCCAACAGTTCTTGGGCCTCGTGAGAGGCCGTCGTGCCAAGGGCTAATAATCCCCTCGTGATTAAAGTCCTCATCGCTTCGCCATCCAAGGGTTCTAAGCGAAATAAGGTGCTTCTGGAACGCAATGGAGCATTGACTTCAAAAAAGGGATTCTCCGTTGTGGCGCCGATGAGGGTGAGTGTTCCTTCTTCAACGGCAGGCAACAAAGCATCCTGCTGTGATTTCGAAAATCGATGAATTTCATCGAGGAACAAGATAGTTCCCTGACCGTGTCTCCCGAGGCGCTGACGCGCTGCATCAATAACCTCGCGCACATCTTTGACACCGGCAGTCACTGCCGACAACTGTTCAAAGGCTCGCTTGGTTGTGCCCGCAACCGCTAATGCCAAAGTTGTTTTACCAGTGCCAGGTGGACCCCAAAAGATCGCACTACTGAGTTTGTCTTGTTCAACAAGTACGCGCAGTGGTCGACCGACTCCTAGCAAATGCTCCTGGCCGACAACATCATCAATAGTGCGTGGTCGTAGTCGTGCCGCCAACGGGGCTTGAGAGGCAAGTTGCTCTTTGGCTGCAGCGCTAAAGAGATCGCTCATGGAAGCAATCTAGAAAAAGCACGCCCGTAGGAGTCTTGTCGAAAGTTGACGACGTGATGAAGGAGATGGTGAGGATCCATCCATTGCCAGCCAACAAACTCAACTCCATCTGGTTTCGGCTCAATATTTGGCTCATCAAGGAGACCGAATAAAAACCACTTTTGTGTCTGCCCGAAGCGCTTACCACCATCGGGCATTGCGTCGCGGACTGCTGTGGGATATTCGTAGGTGATCCACTCAGATAACTCGCTGACTAAATGGACATCACCACGTGTCAGTCCTGTTTCTTCTGTCAATTCACGCCAAGCAGCATCGACGGGTAATTCACCTACGTCGATTCCCCCCTGCGGTAGTTGCCAAGAATCAACAACATCCGAACGTTGGAAGCACATCAGGTCGCCGTTCTCACGACGGATCGCAATGACTACTCCAGCGCGGAATTTTTGAGTGGGCATGTCAGGCCTTTGGAGGCAGCACCCGGATGCCTAATTCTTCGAGTTGTTTGGGTTCGGCTCGAGTTGGAGCATTGGTCATTGGATCCTGCCCACTTTGTGTCTTGGGGAATGCGATGACTTCACGAATGTTGTCTTCCCCGGCCAATATGGCAACGAGGCGGTCTAAGCCGAAGGCGAAACCACCGTGAGGTGGAGCACCATAGGTGAAGGGCTTGAGGAAAAATCCAAACTTACGATTTGCTTCTTCCTCACTGATGCCGAGAGCGGTAAAAACCCGCCGTTGCATATCAGGTTCGTGAATTCGAATGGATCCCGAACCCAATTCCCAACCATTGAGCACTAGGTCGTATGCCATTGATCGCACAGACATCGGATCCGACTCAAACATATGCAGGTCATCTGGGTGAGGCTGGCAGAAAGGGTGGTGTCCAGGCTTGGGTTGACCAGTCTCTTTGTTAATGCCCACGAAAAGTGGGAACTCTGTCACCCAGACATAGCGGTACGGACCTTGGTGGACAGGAGGGCGGCCCAGATCGTTACGCAATTGCCCGAGAACTTCGCAAGTCATTTCCCATTCATCAGCAACGATCAATAACAAGTCCCCTGGAGCACCCTGGAGTGCCGTGAGCACCGCTGATTGCTCAGTAGCAGAGAGGAATTTCACAACAGGAGATTCCAAAGTTCCGTCTGCTGCAACCTTCATCCAAACAAGTCCCTTGGCGCCGATTTTCTTCGCACGGTCGGTGAGGGCATCAAGTTTATTGCGGCCGAATTCCTCTGCCTTGCCCTCAACGCGTATGCCCTTGATTGAGGCCGCTCCAGCGAAGGCCTTAAATTCGGTACCTGCGAAGATGGCAGTCAATTCGGTTAATTCCATACCGAAGCGAAGATCGGGTTTATCGACACCAAATCGCTCCATGGCCTGTCGCCATGTAATTCTCTCAATGGGATCGGGTCGAACTCCAGTCACGGCTTCGGCTGCGCAAACGACCGCTTCGCCAATTGCCTCAAGAACATCATCTTGATTGACGAAACTCATTTCCGCATCCAACTGCATGAACTCATATTGTCGATCGGCTCGCAGATCCTCGTCTCGCAAACAACGTGCTATCTGGTAGTAGCGATCAATTCCGGCGACCATGAGTAGTTGCTTAAATAATTGGGGGCTCTGTGGCAGAGCATAAAAGGAGCCTGGTTCTTTACGGGAGGGAACTAGGAACTCACGAGCACCCTCGGGTGTTGACGGTACCAACATCGGAGTCTCAACCTCAACAAAACCTTGGCGTTCCATGGAAGCTCTGACCGCAGAGTTGACTTTGGCTCGTGTGCGCAAATTACGTTGCATACGTTCTCTGCGAATATCTATGTAGCGATATTGCAGCCGCACATTTTCATCGACATCATCGGCACGTGCGTCAACTGGAAATGGTGGGGCCTCAGCCGAACGAAGAACCTCAACAACACAATCGCCGATTTCTACTTCGCCGGTAGCGATATTGCTATTGATCGTTCCTTGTGGTCGTGAACGCACGACACCGGTAATCCGTACAACATATTCGCTACGCACATCAACGTCGTTGTCAATCACGCATTGGATAATCCCAGTGTGATCCCGAAGGTCAACGAAAGCCAATCTGTCACCATGCTCGCGTCTTTTAGCAACCCAACCGCAGACACTGACAGTCTGCGAGATTTCACTTGGACGCAGATCACCACACATATGTGAGCGCATAGAAGTTTGGCGAATTGAGGTCTTGTCGTCTGGCGTTGTCATGAAAGTACTTTCGTTATTGTGGGGAGTAAGTCTTTGCGGGCGACGGTGTACTGCTCTTGATCAGAACGCAGTGGTCGGATGATTGCTGTATCCAAGTTGACCTCATCACTACCAATGATGATTGCCAAAACTGCACCGCTTCGATCTGCTGATTTCATTTGACTTTTGATACTTCGACCTTGATATGCACGGTCCGCGGAGATTCCAGCGGAGCGCAATTCATGGGTGATCAACATGGCCTGACGGCCACCAGTGATATCGACGACAAAAACACTCACATCGTCGGGTACTGGAGGGAAAACTCCTTCATCATCGCAGGCCAAAAGCGTGCGGTCGAGACCGATTGCAAATCCCACTCCAGCGGTAGCAGGACCACCTAAGGCTTCAACTAGGCCGTCATAGCGCCCTCCTCCACCGAGGGCATTCTGCGCTGAATCCATAGTTCCACCTACGAACTCAAATGTTGTGTGACGGTAATAATCAAGTCCGCGCACCAACTTCTCATTAATGACAAATGCGATCCCAAGTTCTCGCAGTCCCTCTTGAACCGTGTCAAAGTGCGCTGTCGCTGCGGGACTGTAAAAATCAGAGATACGTGGAGCGCCGTCAATGAGTAGTTGATCTTCGGGTCGCTTTGAATCCAGGACGCGCAGCGGGTTCTTCGTCAGGGTTGCCTGACTGGCTTGACTCAAGTGCTCAAGATTTTCGCTGAAATAATCTTTCAAGGCCTGCATATAACGTTCTCGATCTGAGGGTTCGCCGAGACTGTTGAGGTGCAGAGAGATCTGCTGTAAACCAAGTTTGGCGAAGAAGTCCCAAGCTAGAGCGATCACTTCAATGTCAACATAGGGATCCTCAACACCAAGAACTTCAATACCAACTTGATCAAACTGACGAAAACGACCTCGTTGTGGACGCTCATAACGAAAATTGGGACCTGCGTACCAAACCTTCCATGGGGTGGCGGGACTGTGCTGCACGAAGGCCCGACAGACGCTGGCAGTTTGTTCGGGGCGTAAAGCAATGTGCCGATCACCCTTGTCCACAAAGTCGTACATCTCTTTGGTGACAACATCGGTGGCTTCCCCAACACGATGAAACACGCCAATATCTTCAAGTAAGGGAGGAATAATCTGCCCGTAACCAGCGGCCGTCACTGCATCAGAAAAGATTCCAACGAAGCGTCGCCAGCGTCCCGAATCGGGGGGCAGGATGTCACGCATTCCAGGACTTGTTTGAAACTCAGGCACAGGCTCTCAGGTTAGCGGTATCTGGGCGTTGGTCTTGGAGAATATCTCGCCAAGATGCAGGTAAATCAGCGAAACTAGTCAGTCCTCAGAGTCTTCAAGGGAGCGTCCTGTACCTGCACGGTAGGCGTCATAGACCCCATCAATCCTCTTGATTGTTCTTAGCACTGATTCAAGGTGCGCAGGGTCGGCCATTTCAAATTCGAAGCGCATCTTGGCGACTCGGTCTCCCCCAGTGTGGGTACTACAGGCCACGATATTGACATGCTGCTCAGACAAAGCATTGGCCACATCGCGCAGCAGTCCCGAACGATCAAGCGCGAGAACTTCCACACCTGCTCGAAAGATCGTGCCTATTGTGGATCCGTCCCATTCAACGTCGACTAAACGCGAGGATTGCTCATCCACAAACGAATCTGCGTTTGCACAGTCGGAGCGATGAACGCTCACTCCGCGCCCACGAGTAATGAAGCCCATGATCTCATCGCCAGGTACAGGGGTGCAACACTTTGACAGTCGAACCAGAACATCATCAAAACCATCCACATGAATGCCGACACTATGGACTCTCGAGGAAGCGGAAGATCGTAAAACCGATTCTGGAAGGCGTTCTATTGAACCAGAATCTTGGAATCTGGCAAAGACTTCAAGGGCAACTTCCTGGGCGTTGACTTGGCTTTCGGCGATCGCGTATAAAAGTGCTTCAAGATCAGCGAATGATCTTTTTTCAACCTCGCGCTGTAAGTGCTCGCTGTTCATGGCCTGGATCACTGGCAGTCGTTGACGTCTGAACTCGTTCTCTAAAAGCTCGCGACCGGACTCCACAAGGTCATCACGTTTCTCACGCGAATGCCATTGTTTGATCTTGTTGCGGGCCTTCGGTGAAACGACAAAATCCAGCCAATCCGTGGATGGGCTTGCGCTTTCAACCTTTGAGGTGAAGACCTCGCATGTATCGCCCGACTTCAAGACATGAGTGAGGGGCACTAATCTGCCATTGACCCGCGCCCCAATGCAGGCATTTCCGATCTCTGTGTGCACTGAATATGCGAAGTCAACTGGGCCCGATCCGACTGGTAGATCAATGACTCGCCCCTTCGGGGTAAAAACGAATATTTCGTCTTGCTCAAGATCAGTCTTCAAACTTTCCATGAATTGAGCTGGATCGGAAATATCGCTTTGCCAGTCAATGATCCGATTCAACCAGTCAATGTCTGGAGTCTCTTTTTGATCTTTGTATGCCCAATGTGCCGCTACACCCCACTCCGCGCGTTGGTGCATTTCGCGTGTTCTAATCTGAATCTCCAAAGGTTTACCGCCAGGTCCAATGACGGTGGTGTGCAGACTTTGATACAAATTGAACTTCGGCATCGCCACGTAGTCTTTAAAGCGACCTGTAATTGGCTTCCATTGTCCATGGATACTTCCTAAAGTGGCGTAACAATCCTTGACCGATGCAACGACAATTCTGATGGCCATAATGTCGAAGATCTCATCAAAATCTTTAGCTTTCTGGATCATCTTCTCGTAAATGCTCCACAGGTGTTTGCCACGTCCAGTGATATCGGCATCAATATTCAGCGTCAGTAAGCGTTCGCGAACGTCAGCCATGGCCTTGGCCAAATAAAGATCGCGCTCGGGACTCCGACTACTGACAAGATGATCGAGTTCTGCGTAGCGTTTCGGGAACATTGAGGCAAAAGACAAATCTTCAAGTTCTTGTTTCAATCCTTGCATTCCCAAACGATGTGCCAAGGGAGCGTAGATATCCATGGTTTCGCTGGCAATTCGTTGTTGCTTCTCGACGGGCATTGCCGCGATAGTCCTCATGTTGTGTAAGCGATCAGCCAACTTGATGATCAGAACGCGTAAATCCTTGGCCATCGCCACAAGCATCTTGCGCATAGTCGCCGCTTGTTGCTCCTCCTTAGAATCAAACTGCAGACGCTCAAGTTTGGTGACGCCATCAACGATCGCCGCAACGTCACTTCCAAACTCTTTTTCAACATCAGAAATAGTCAGTTCAGTGTCTTCAACAGCGTCGTGGAGTAGCGCCGCTGCAACTGTTGTCTCATCGAGGCCAATATCTGCCACGATCTTGGCGACTGCTAGAGGATGGTTGATGTATCCCTCACCACTTTTACGGGTTTGGCTGGAATGAGCCTGTCTGGCGACCTCAAAGGCCTTGGTGATCAAGGCAGTGGAGGCTTTCGGATGTCGACGGCGAAAAGACTGCAAAACGGGATTGACCTCGTCCACAGCAGAGTTCATCTGCCGACGCCAAGGAAGAAGTCTGGTCACCGTTGCCATTGTTTAAGTATCGCAGGCAGGAGTCAAATATTGCGACTACCGAGTCAGAAGGAAAAGAGAGCCTCAATAGGAGTTGCGCCTAATTTGAGTCGCCCTTCGAGGAAAGGTAGTTCAATAAGAACCGCTAGAGCCACGATCTCGGCACCCAAAGCCGATGCCAAACGACACGTGGCGGCGGCTGTTCCACCCGTAGCTAAAACATCATCAACGATGAGAACCCTCTGTCCAGGTTGAATGGCATCCCGGTGTATTTCCAGTTTGTCCGAACCGTACTCGAGGTCGTACTCCTCGCGTACCACTGCCCACGGTAGTTTTCCCGCTTTACGCACAGGGATGAAACCGGCACCAAGAGCGACTGCTATCGGTGCTCCGAGGATGAAACCGCGGGCCTCAACGCCGATAACGAGATCGATTTTCTGGTCGCTAAAACGCTCAGCAAGAAGGTCAATGCAAGATTTGAAAGCTTTGGGATGGCTAAGTAATGGCGTGATATCCCGAAAGGTCACGCCGACAGTTGGATAATCCGGAATTGCACGAATGAGGTTTTTAAGAGATTCAATGTCCATCTCGTCGATTGTCTCTCTAGCGTCGTCGCTTTTTGCGTGGACGCGGCGGATGGGTCAATAGCGCCGTTGAAGTAGGAGCAAAATTGCTGGCTTGTGTGCCGTCAGTCGCTGAAGCTTGGCGGCGTACCGATTTCGCCCCAGTTGTCGTTCCTGACAAGACCATATGCGCAAGTTCCGCACCTACTGCGTGCTCACCTCTGAAATTGCGGTAACTCGCTTCTCGCTCTTTAATCAACGAGAGTAGCGGAGATGCAATGTAGATCGAAGAATAAGAACCGGTGAGTAATCCAACCAGGAGGGCAATCGCGAACTCGCGTAAGGCAATCGCACCGAATACCCCAGAACCTAGGACGAGCAGCGATACAACCGGTAGCACAGCAGCCAAGGAGGTGTTGATAGAGCGCATCAATACTTGGTTCATGGAAACATTCGTGATATTCGCCATTGAGGTTCGTGAACCTGCGAATTTGTCCAGATTGTCCTTCACCTTGTCAAAAACTACGATGGTGTCGTATAAAGAGAATCCCAAGATGGTGAGAAAGGCCACCACCGTCGCAGGAGTTACCTCAAAGCCAATGATTGAGTAGACACCGACGCTGATCAGCACGTCATGGAGCATCGCCAAAATCGCTGCTAGAGCCATGCGCCACTCAAAACGCCATGCGATGTACAACGAAACCAAGACGATGAAGGCGATGAGTGCGCGGATGGCCTTTTCAGTAATTGAACGACCCCACGACGAACTCACAGAACTCACGGAAACCTCATTGGCGTCAGTTTTTGAGGCCATCGCCAAATCGTCTTTAACTTTGAGTTGAATCTCAGGAGTTTGATCTCCCACTTGAATTCTCAGTGATTTCGTGGATCCATTTGTCAAGATCTGGATCTTTGCATTATCGGCTTCAATTCCGTTACTAGAAAGAACGGTACGGGCCGCATCGCTGTCCATGGTTGCTGTGACGGGGACTTGCCAAGCCACGCCGCCTTCAAAGTCGATGCCGAGATTTAAGCCGCGTGTGAACAATGAGCCAATGGTCATCAGGATAAGAATTAAAGAGATCGTGAAACCAATCTTTTTCTTACCCATAAAGTCAAACGATGTTTCACCATGGTAGAGGCGCCCAAAAGCGCCGCGTCGTTGAACCGTGCTCACTTCTTCCATCAGGCACCCCCTACAGGCTGAACCGTATTATCAATGCCGAAGAAGCGACCCCGTTGCAGCCTTTTGCTGCGCGAAAGCAACAACATCGCTGGGCGGGTGAAAAACCAAGCGATGACGATATCGCACATCGTGGAAAGCCCTAAGAAGAATGCGAAACCGCGCACCGATCCCACAGTGAGGTACCACAAAGTAAATGCACCAATCAGAGAGACAATGTCAGCAGCCAAAATTGTGCGCCAGGCGGATTTGAAACCGCGCTCAGCAGAGTTTTTGAGGCTCCTACCAGTCTTCAGTTCGTCTTTCAGTTTTTCAAAAAATACGACGTACGAGTCCACGGTGACTCCAATGGAGACAATGATTCCCGCGATACCAGCCAGGCTCAGCGCTAGACCATTTGTGCTTGAGAGCAGAGAGATGACATTCCATTGAGTGAGACCGGAGAGAGTGATTCCTAAGATCACCACAAGTGCCAATGAGCGGTAATAGAGCAACATAAAGAGCAGCACCAATGCCACACCAATGAGGCCGGAAACAATCGCTGCGTGGAGAGAGTCTTCACCGAGAGTTGGTGACACGAATTGAACAGCTTGCACTTCGAGGCGCACTGGCAACGAACCGCTCTTGAGAACTCGCGCCAAATCTTTCGCATCGGACTCTTTGAAATTACCCGTGATATCTACACCACCAGAAAATGATGGCTGATTGACATTTGGAGCCGATTGAACAACACCGTCAAGAACGATCGCCATACGACCTGTCGGACAGACCGTTGTTTTGGCAAAGCACTGTGCGGCGCCAATATTCCATAAATCAGCACCGGTGGAACCACTGCGCAGAGTTACGCGTACTCCCCATCCGCTTTGAATGATGTCAGCCTTGGCATCGTTGTTAAAAACTTCGCCGGTCCCAAAGGCTGGTCCGAGTTGGTAGGTCTCCGAGCCATCGGTGTTGTCAACGATGATGATGGCGTTGGGGTCTGAGGGGTCACCAAGAAAGGTGGAGGGATCAATAGTGGAAGTTGGGGCTTGCGCGGTCGGTGCTTCGGTCACAGCTGAACCGTCCCCAGTGGTAACGACAGTGTCACTGGGTCCACTTGGGGTTGTCAGTGGTGCATCTGTGGAACCGGATGCACTTCCCAGGACCGTTGAGGCGACCATCGGTAATGAACGAGATGGTCCACCACCGAGAGTTGTAGTGGGCGCCGGGATCGTCGTGGTGATTCCACTGAGTGTCGTGGTCACGGCGATGGTGCTGTCAGTGCCAAGGGTCGTTGTGGGATCACTTCCACTGCTTGTCGTCGTGCTTGCATTCGGATCTGTTGGAGTTTTCTGCAGTGCCCCAAGTACGGGGCGAAGAAGAACAGCGCCCGTCACTTGAACGAGGCGGAGAGCCTCCTCCTGATTAGCGACGCCTGGCAAGTTGACAACAATCGCATTTCCTTGACGGATGATTTCTGGTTCTGCAACTCCCAGGGAGTCGATTCGTTCGCGAATCCGCTCAACGGCAAGATCAAGGCTGACAGAGTCAAACTCGCCAACTGGTTCCTGGGTGACCGAAATTCCACCCTTTAAATCAAGACCTAAAGCCGGTTCATTACCGGCCACAAGGTTGCCGGCGAAGGAACCAAGAACGACTACCAATAGACCCGTGAGGGAGAAGACGAGACGACGTGTCATGACTGGTGCTGTCACTGCACTTCTGGATCTTGGGCGTCTTCAATGATTGCGCCTCCTGCGGGTTCAATAGTCGGGTTGATCCGCCGTAACAGAGAATGACGAGCGACTCGGATCTCGGTTCCTTCTGCGATTTCAAGCCACACCGTGTCGCCATCAAGGGCATTGACAAAACCGTACATGCCCGAGTTGGTAATCACCTCGTCTCCTTCACTGATCTCGCGCTGAAGGGACTGCGACTCCTTCAAGCGGCGACGCTGGGGACGGATCATCAAGAAATACATGGCGCCACCGATGGCGGCCATGAATAACAAAGTCACGGCGAAACTACCGTCACCCTTTTGTTCGGTTGCGGCGGAGATGAGTGAAAATGTGTAACTGGTCAGCATCAGTACTCCAAAGAACGGGGGCGAATAACGGAGCAAATCCTAGTGGGCGAGCCTCGTTTTGTGGCACTCCACAGGCGAGAGCGCCCACAGAATGGCGTTTAGCCCCATACTTTGAGTACTTCGTGCCTCAATGATGCGAATTTGCCTGCTGAAATTGCGTCTCGCATCTGTTTCATGAGGTC
>CAMAYS010000067.1:0-10486 GCA_945862545.1 Bifidobacterium breve
GGTGGAGCCAGCGTGGCTGCTTCTTTTCATCGAGAGAACCTCGTTGACCGTTATGTGCTGTATGTCGCCCCAGCATTTATGGGAGGCGACGATGGTGTTCCACTTTTTCGCGGCGCTGGAGCAGCAACGATGCAAGAACTTTGGCGCGCCAATATTGTCAGCACCCGCCTACTCGGCGAGGACATTGAAATCGTGATTGATAAAAACCCCCAAAAATATAAGGAGACAGTATGAGTGATGACTTTAAGTTCGCAGCAATTGACGATGTCATAGCAGCGATTGGTCGCGGTGAAATGATTGTCATGGTTGATGATGAAGATCGCGAGAATGAAGGGGACCTGATCATGGCCGCCCAATTCGCGACACCAGAAAAAATCGCTTTTATTGTCCGCCACTCATCAGGTGTCGTTGTTGCCCCATTGAGTGGCGAACGCTGCGATGAGTTGAGGCTTCCGCTCATGGTTGAGCACAATACGGAGAGCCATCGCACAGCTTTCACGGTTTCCGTGGACATGATTGAAGGAACCACTACTGGTATTTCAGCATCGGATCGCTCCGCCACACTCTGCGCCTTGGCCGATCCATCAGCAACCTTCGCTTCCTTCGCCCGACCAGGTCATATCTTCCCGCTGCGAGCACGCGAAGGTGGCGTTCTCAAGCGCGCCGGACACACCGAAGCTGCTGTTGACCTGGCACGCATGGCTGGTCTCGAACCAGCGGGAATCATTTGCGAAATCACTAACGAGGATGGCTCAATGTCGCGCCTACCACAACTCATTGAGTTTTGTCGAGAACACAACTTGTTGTTGTCGAGTATCGCCGAACTCATCAAGTACCGCCGACACAACGAGAAGTTAGTGACCCGCATGGGTCAAGCCCAGGTTCCCACCGATTGGGGAAACTTCACGTGTACTGCATTTCGTAGCGATATTGATGACACCGAGCATTTGGCTTTTTCTATGGGCGATATTCACGATGTAAATCCCATTCTTGTTCGTGTCCATAGTGAATGTCTCACGGGCGATGTATTTGCGAGCCGACGTTGTGATTGTGGCCCTCAACTGCAGTCCGCTATGGCGCTGATTGCAAGGGAAGGTCGCGGCATCGTTGTTTATCTTCGTGGTCATGAAGGTCGTGGGATTGGTATCGCCCATAAGATTCGTGCCTACTCGCTGCAAGATGGTGGTCTTGACACCGTGGATGCGAATACCGAATTAGGGTTACCGGTTGATAGCCGAGAATACGGTGTTGGCGCTCAAATCCTCGCAGATCTGGGTGCTCACAAACTTCGCCTGATCACCAATAACCCAGCGAAATATGGCGGAATTGAAGGTTATGGTCTCGAGGTTGTTGAGCGTGTCGCACTCAATCCAATACCAACAGAGGAAAATCTCAAGTATCTTCAAACCAAGCGCGATCGCATGGGTCACCTACTCGATCTGCCAGAGACAATTTCTTCAACACCGCAAGGGGCTCAGCCATGACAAGAATTCAGAGTAGTCAGACAATGCCAGACTCATTTGATGGGTCGGAATTGAGTATCGGCATCGTGTGTGCCCGCTTCAATGACCATATTGTGAATGAACTTCTCGCTGGCGCATTGCGTGGGCTGAAGCGTTGCAGTGTCGCAACCTCAAACATTGAAATAGTTTGGGTTCCCGGCGCATTTGAAGTTCCTTTGGCAGCAATCAGTCTTGCCGCCTCCGGAAATTTTGATGCGATTGTGACTCTCGGCGCCGTCATTCGTGGAGATACTTCGCATTTCGAATTCGTAGCAGGGGAATGTGCCCGTGGAATCCAGAATGCCCAACTTGATACTGGCATCCCAGTGATGTTTGGTGTCTTAACTGTTGAGAACAATCAACAAGCCATTGACCGCTCTGGGCCAGGAATCGACAATAAGGGTGATGAGGCTGCGGTTGGCGCAGTCGAAATGGGTCTCTTGATCAATCAGATCGTCGCCACCTACCCAACCCTTGACTGAGTAGAGCACTTCGCCGTACATCGACTCTGCCGCGCCACATTTGTGCTAGCAGTGCCGCAGAAGTGGCCAAAAACATAGGAGGGTGACATGGGCCTCGGCCTCAGTCTCCTCGTAGCGGTGACGAGTTTCCTCGCCGCCCCATCGCTTGATCCCGATTCCGCGAGGGATTCACAATATTTGGAGACCCTGGTCTTTCATACCTCGTTACCCACATTCATTGAGACCTTGCACAGCAAATCAGCAATGCTTGGATGGTTTGACCAAACAAGTGACCTCTGCTCGGCGCCGATGATTGGCAATACTGGGCGAAGTTTTGATTTCACTCAGGCCTGCGAACGACATGACTTTGCCTACCGTAATTACAAACTTTTGGACAAGAAATATTCGTGTTTCGCTCGTCTCCTTAAACACTTTTGCGGACCAACGGCAGAACATTATGCACGGTGGTGGAACAGTGCCAACAGGTTGCGGATTGACGAACGCTTTCGTTCCGACATGTTTGCTCACTGTGGCACACGTTCAATATGGGATCGCCCGATATGTCGTGCTTGGGCGCAAGTTTTTTTTCGCACTGTTCGTTTCTTTAACTGACTGTCGCACTAGTTCATTGTCAGGGCAATACCCGAGAGAACTTAATGGACATTACTTCGGAGAGAAATTCGCGTGCTTTTCCCCACTCGCGTTCAACCTCAATGAAACCTGCTCGTTCAATGGTTTTGCACGAAGCAATATTGTCTTGAGCGACGTAAGCGACCAGTGACCGAATGTTGTCGTCAGGTTTGATTGTGGCGATCAGTAATCTGATGCCCGAGGCTGCCGCACCCATGCCCCGACCCCAAGGCGCCACCCAATAACCAATGTCGGCCTCACCTGTCACCTGATCAATTTCGTGAATGCTCACTAAACCTAAAGGCGTCAACGTGTCGGGATCTTCGATCACCATCGTCACATACTCCGGCTCTTCTTCGACAAACCACTCTGCATCTTCAAGCGAATATGGTCGGGGCACCATGGTCCAACGTTGGATACTTTCGTCCTGACAGGCCTCAAAAATCCATGCAATGTCCTCAAAATCCAACCTCCGCAACTGGAACATACTCATCAGAGCATCTACCAATTCGGCAGTTCGAGAACTTCTACCCGATGTAGAACGCACAAAAGTTCATGCAAGATTCGCGCCGTAGCTCCCCACACAGTTTCATCATCGAGATGAAAGAAAAACATTGGGCGATTACTTGATAACTCTGCTGTCGAGAATGACCACCATTCCCAGGAGAAAGTATCACTACGTACAAGTTCTACTAGCGGCACCCACACTGCTCGCTCAACTTCGGAATCACAAAGCGTCAGTTCAGGTTTATATACAACTGAAGCCACAATCGGAACAATGTAACTGCGACTGACAAACGTTGATAGTGGACTCAATCGACCATGAACTGTGATGAGAGAAGAATCAATTCCGACCTCTTCGTGCGTTTCTCTTAACGCAGCCTCAATAATACTTTCGCCTTCATCAACTCGCCCTCCGGGAAAACTCATCTCTCCACTGTGATTGTTGAGTGACGATGAACGGCGAGTGAGCAACACTTCAGCACCGTTAGGACCAGGCGCCAATAACGCCAACACTGAGGAGATCCGCTCATCAGGTCGCGGGGAGGAAATGGCGCCTAATGGTTCAGCGCGATCAGCGACAGTGCTAATCAGAGAGTCCAGGGAAAATTCAACTGAGCGATTGTCCCACAGTGGCTTTCCTGCATTGAGGCGAGAGTGTGGAGCAGGAATACGTTGGGTGCCCCCTGCACGACGTATGGAACTTGTAGTCATGATGAATCAGGCGGCTGGAGTTGGCTTCCAGCCAGATTCTTGTAGTTCTTTCAAGATCTCTGCAAGTCCGGCCTTTTTCATATTGGTCATAGTTTTGCCGGGTGCTTCTTCTCCGCGCTCCCATTCATCCCATGCGCTTAAGATCTTGTTCAGGTCAGCGGCGGGACGCTCAAAGGTGGAGGACATAGCAAGAGTTTACGCCACCAGATGAGAAAGCCTCAGTCAAAGAGGTCTTGAGCTTTGGCGCGACCATCGCTCCAGCGCATATCAATTGATGAGTTCTCGAATCGTTCGCGTCCAACGAGATGATGAATCTGGCGAACGATAGCCCGAACTTTCTTGTGGGTGAACTTTTCACAAAAGATGACATGCATCGGGGTTTCCATGGAGATGCTCGTCTGCGCAATGAGCAATGAAAAAAGCGCCTCATGGTTCGTGACCGCTTCAAACAGTCTTGCCGTCCCATCAAAATCCACGATTTCGACTCGTCCACCCTTGAGTACCGTCGCCGCATACGAACCCGTCCCGATGGCATCAGTCCAGATCACCACTCCAACACCCTCGCCCAACTGCACTCGTCGCGGTTTGACCGCACCTTTATCAGCGCCTTTATGTGGGGTTTTGAGGATCTTGTTTTTCATAGTTGCTTCTCACGTCTCTTTTAGTTGGCGAGTCTTATCCCGAATTTTACTTGCCAGGGTTCCTGCGCTTCGCCCCGCTATGCGACTGAACTCGTCGGCCTTGCCGTCAGGGGTTGCCGACATCTCCTGCTTAATGCGCTGCACTTTAGGCGAATAGTTGGTTTGGGTGATGACGATGGCCAGTACCAGAACAATCATCACTTGCACAAGGCGTGTGGCGTTATCGAGGTTTGGTGCCGCACAAGAAACCACGGCAATCGTCAAGACCGCGTAGTCAAGCATGCGATGAAGTCGGCGATTCACCCACCGAAATGCGCCGAAAGGCGCATCTACGACGGCCGTATTGACAATGATCAGTAGACCAATGATCACTGGCACGATTGGTTCGCTGCTTTGCAGACCGGTCGCCAGTAGTGCTCCACCCACGATGTACTCGGCCAATTGGTGCAACCAAAACGGACGCTTTGTTACAGGAGGCATGAGGACAGACTAGTTGGCGGATTCGTCTCACATCAGAAGAGTCATCCAGGTCGCAATGATGCCGAAGCGTGAATTGCAAAGGCCGGTGGATTTCTCCACCGGCCTTTCACATTTCATTGCGTTGCAGTAGTCGTAGTGCGACCCTCAGGTCACATCATTCCGCCCATGCCACCCATACCGCCAGGCATTCCGCCGCCCATGCCTCCGCCAGCGCCGCCCTTTTCAGGCTTGTCGACGACGAGACATTCAGTGGTGAGAACCAACGCTGCAATGGAACCAGCGTTCTGCAAGGCAGCACGCGTGACCTTTGCTGGGTCGATGATGCCGGCCTTGACAAGGTCAACATATTCACCAGTCGCGGCATTGAGTCCGATGGAACCAGTCTCTGCTTCAACTCGCTGCACCACAAGGGCGCCTTCCATGCCGGCATTGTCGGCGATATTGCGAGCTGGAGCATCAAGGGCCTCCCACACGGTGCGAGCACCAGTGGCCTCATCGCCAGTCAGCGAATCGACGACTGCTTTGACCGCAGCACGGGCACGCAATAATGCGGTTCCGCCACCAGGCACAACGCCCTCTTCGATCGCTGCACGAGTCGCCGAAATGGCGTCTTCGATGCGGTGCTTCTTTTCCTTGAGCTCAACTTCGGTGGCTGCGCCAACCTTGATCAAGGCCACGCCGCCAGCCAACTTGGCCAAACGCTCTTGCAGTTTTTCACGATCCCAGTCGGAATCTGTGTTTTCGATTTCGGCTTTGATCTGATTGATGCGACCTTCAACGTCAGACTTTTCTCCAGCACCATCAACAATGGTGGTTTCGTCTTTAGTCACGATGACGCGCTTGGCACGACCGAGAAGATCAAGAGTGATGTTCTCCAACTTCAAGCCGATTTCTTCGCTGATGACCTGGCCACCAGTGAGCACGGCCATGTCTTGCAACATTGCCTTACGACGATCGCCAAAACCAGGAGCCTTGACTGCGACCGAGGTAAATGTGCCACGGATCTTGTTCACCACGAGAGTGGCCAAGGCTTCGCCCTCAATATCTTCAGCAATGATGACCAGCGATTTGCCCGTCTTCATCACTGCTTCGAGTGCTGGCAAAAGCGCCTGAACGGTGGAGATCTTCGAGCCGTACAACAGAATGTATGCATCGTCGATGACGGCTTCTTGACGCTCAGCATCGGTCACGAAGTACGGCGACAAGTAACCCTTGTCGAACAACATGCCCTCAGTGAAGTCGAGTTCAATACCGAAAGTGTTGCTCTCTTCAACGGTGACAACGCCGTCTTTACCGACTTTGTCAATGGCATCAGCGATGACATTGCCGATAGCCGAGTCAGCAGCCGAGATGGTTGCAACGCTGGCGATTTGAGCCTTGTCTTCAACCTTCTGCGATAACTGCTTGATGCTTTCAACAGCAGCTGCAATCGCCTTTTCGATACCTTTTTTGAGACCCATTGGGTTTGCGCCAGCGGTGACGTTACGCAGACCAAAGTGCACCATCGCCTGTGCCAGCACAGTTGCGGTGGTGGTGCCGTCGCCGGCCACATCGTTGGTCTTCGTAGCAACTTCCTTCACCAACTGAGCACCCATATTTTCAAATGGGTCTTCCAGTTCGATCTCTTTAGCGATGGACACACCGTCGTTCGTGATGGTGGGTGCACCGAATTTCTTATCAAGCACAACGTTGCGACCTTTTGGTCCGAGAGTTACTCGAACGGCATCGGCCAACTTGTTGACGCCTGCTTCGAGGGCGCGACGCGCTTCCTCGTCAAATTTCAGCAGTTTCGACATGTGTTACAACCTCACTTGCCGACGATGGCAAGAACGTCACGGCTGGTGAGGATCAAAAGATCTGCACTCTCAACAGTGACTTCGGTGCCGCCGTACTTGGAGTACAACACGGTGTCGCCTACTTTGATGTCGAGTGGGTGGTGCTTTCCAGCATCGTCACTCCAGCGACCGGGTCCAACTGCGAGGACGACGCCCTGCTGTGGCTTTTCTTTGGCGGTATCGGGGATGATGAATCCGGAAGCAGTGCGCTCCTCGGCTTCATTGGGCCGTACCACGATGCGATCATCGAGGGGCTTCAGGTTCATGATTCAAGCCTCCGTGGCTAGATAGTTGGGTTGATAGTTAGTGGCAAGAGCGAGTTAGCACTCACACCTGCCGAGTGCCAATGCTATGGGGATGCCTGCGCCTTAGCAACCGCCCGCGCCCCCAACAGGGCCGAAAAGTTACTCTGCTTGCCCCTAGCCCAACCTCTGCCCCAAACCCGCACAAATTTCCTGCAGACGCTCAATCGGAAGGCCAATAATGGCATCTAAGGACCCGTCAAAATGGTCAACAAAGAGAGCCCCACCTCCCTGAATTGCATATGCCCCAGCCTTATCACTGGGCTCACCCGTTGCCACATAGTCGGCGATCTGGGTTTCAGTCAGAGTTCTAAACCACACCCGCGAGGTCACTACCTCGACATGGCCCTGCCACTCAACTCCGCGACATCCTGGCCCCGCCACCGCTACGGCAAGACCCGTATGAACCCTATGTTCGCGACCACTCAATGATCTCAGCATCGCCACCGCCTGATCATTGTCATCGGGTTTACCCAAGATCGCTTCGTCAATCTCAACTGTGGTGTCAGCGGCAATCACAATCGTGCCGACCCCCACTGCCCCGACGGACCGCATCACAGCATCAAGTTTTGTTGCCGCTAATCGGCGTACATATTCCTGCGCTATTTCTCCATGCAGTACCGATTCATCGATATCAGGTACCAACACCCGCGGTTCAATGCCAACCGCACGCAGCAATTCAAGACGACGCGGAGAACCTGATCCAAGGATGATGTCCACTAGAGAAAAATTCTTTTCATCCGCCGGAGATCGCCATCACATCGTTGTCATCGGGTACGACCATGTCGTTCAAACAACCACGATATCCATCGGGCAGAGACACCCGAATCGGACCACTCGTCTTGCCACGACGTAAATATTCGCCGCCTTCAACAACGGTTAAATGACTTCCGTGAATGGAGACCATCTCGTCGAGTAAATCGTCAATGGCAAGGATCGAGTCAGCCGTTGCGAGGCGATGACGAATCTCGCCGCCGACAGGGAAACCAGTGAGATACCACGACACATGTTTCCGAAAATCGCGCACACCGCGAGTTGAACCAATATCGTCGGCCCCGAAATGTTCGGCCAGCGAACGCACATGGCGCTTCATCACCTCGACAACAAAACCGAGATTTCGTGGAGGCGGAACCTCACCACCTGCGAAAGCGGCGACGAGATCAGCGAACAACCATGGTCGACCGAGGCAACCCCGACCGATGACAACGCCATCGCATCCCGTTGCCTCAATCATCCGCAGTGCATCACTGGCCGTCCAGATATCTCCATTACCCAAAACAGGAATTGATGTCACAGCCTGCTTCAGTTCTGCGATCGTATCCCAACGCGCAGTACCACTGTAATGCTGTTCAGCAGTTCGCGCATGAAGAGCGATCGACGCAATGCCTTCTTCTTCAGCAATCAGTCCGGTGTGCAGATAAGTGATCAGGTCTTCATCAATACCGATGCGAAACTTTGCCGTCACGGGGATGCCGTATGGCGCTGCCGCTTTCACCGCGCCGCGCATAATTGCGCGCAACAAATTTGGTTTAGCGGGTACTGCCGCCCCACCACCTTTGCGCGTCACCTTGGCGACTGGGCAACCAAAGTTCATATCAATATGATCCACGGCTCCGGCCTCACCGAGTTTTGTCACGGCCCGCGCCAACATCACTGGGTCGCTGCCGTATAACTGCAAACTTCGAGGTGACTCGTCAGCAGCGAAGGTGACCATCCGCTCAGTCTTGGCACTGCCGTGCACTAATGCTGTGGCCATCACCATTTCGTTGACGTACATCAGGCCAGGGGCAAACTCACGGCACAAAGTCCGAAAAGGCGCATTCGTCACACCCGCCATAGGTGCCAAAACAATCGGCGATGAGAAGGCAAGATGACCAATTTTCAGGGGTTTCAAGGGAAGAGTCATTGAGTCAATTCTTTCCTCGTGCCCAACTTGAATCAAGCAATGGCAAACGCAGATTTGGAAATGCTCCACTGGCAAGAGTTGTTGGACCATCACTGCGCCAGCGATACCACGCCGCACTGCCAATCATCGCCGCATTATCAGTGCACATCGCCCGACTTGGTAGCAACCCCCGGCGTCCATCGCTCTCGCACATCTCCATGAAGCGTTCCCGCAACAAAGAGTTTGCCGCTACCCCTCCACCGAGAACGAGACCTTTTGCGCCAATGAGATCAGCAGCCTTACGTGATTTACTCACCAACACATCCACGACGGCTTCTTGAAAGCAAGCTGCCACATCAGCGGTGTTGGCCGCTGGATTATTGCGCACATAGTTGATCACAGATGTTTTTAATCCGCTGAAACTGAAATCCAAGCCATCGTTCATCATCGCTCTGGGAAAACTCATCGCCAGCGGATCACCAGTGCGGGCAATGGCATCAATGGCCGGTCCACCTGGATATCCGAGTCCGAGAAAACGCGCTACTTTGTCAAAGGCTTCGCCAGCGGCGTCATCAATTGTGCGACCTAACAACTTATATTGACCATGACCGCGCATCTCAATGAGCATCGTGTGACCACCCGACACGAGTAGCACGACTAACGGCATCTCTAAGGTCGGGTCTTCTAATAAACCCGCATAAAGATGGGCCTCAAGGTGATTCACACCAATGTAGGGAACTTCCCACGTGAGAGCGAGAGCTTTGGCGGCCGAAACGCCAATCAATAATGCGCCAATCAAGCCAGGACCATGAGTTGCTGCTACCGCATTGATTCGGCTGTCATCAATTCCGGATTCACGAATAGCTTGAGCGATGACAGGGTTCAGCAAGTCCAAGTGCGCTCGACCAGCGATCTCTGGGACTACTCCGCCATATTGTGCGTGAAGATCAATTTGGGTGCTCACGACACTGCTCAGAACATCGTTGCCACCCATCACAACGGCTGCAGCTGTTTCATCACAACTAGTTTCAATCGCCAAAATCACCGTTGATTCATCAACGACAAGATTCCCGAAGTTGCTCATTGCCCACCACCAAGTGTGTTTAAGCGCAGGCGATATTCGGCACTTTGAATATCATGTACCCACATCACAAGAGCATCTTCAGTATTTTCATAATAACGCTGCCGAATGCCTGCCGGAGCGAAACCAAAAATGCGATATAAAGCATGGGCAGATGTATTACTGGCACGCACCTCAAGAGTGAGCGCCTGGGCGCCGCGAACAATCGCTTGCTCAATGAGTTGAAACAATAAGTATTTTCCGATACCTTCTCGTCGTCGCTGGGGATCGACAGCAATATTGCTGATGTGCGCTTCGTCCACCATAAACATCAAGCCGGCATAACCAACTAATTGATTTTTTTCTTTAGCCACAATGTAAAACCGCTCACCACGACGAACAAGATCAATTTCACTGGAGAAAACCCCCGAAGTCCACGGCTTGGGATAAACCTGCTCTTCAATCTTCAAAATGT
>CAMAYS010000068.1:0-10466 GCA_945862545.1 Bifidobacterium breve
GGTGTAATAGACCTCGTTGGTCAGTCCACGACTCGTGAGATAAATCGCTGAGCGGTCCCCGCCAGCAGCGCGAATACCGAGACCAACAGCGTCAAGGGCTTCATCCCACGAAATACGAGTGAAACCTTTTTCACCGCGACGTCGACGCATCGGGTACGCCAGGCGTCCCATCTCGCGCAACTCGGTACTCGTACGGTTGCGCAACCATGTGACATCACTCAGAACGGAATGATCAAATGCTGGGGCGCAATTCACCTCAAGTAACTTCAGCCGTGTCGTGCACAGGTGAATGCCGTCCAACGTCCAATCGTGAAATCCTGCCACGCCGAGGGCGCATCCATCACAGACACCTTCGTTGAGTATCTTCCACGCCTTTTTTGGTGTGCGACGGATGCTCACAGCAACTTGGAGCATCTCGCTGAGATGATTGGGCTTGGTGTGGCCTATCCCGTTAGGTGACAGGCTGACCCAAGACTTTGGATTCCAGAGGCGACGCGCCACCGGGGAATCACAACTCTTCGTAGTACTCGCGACCGAGGTGGGTGATGACATCTTCACCCATCATCCAACGCAAGGTGTTCTTCAACTTTGTCAATTGAATAAATAAGTCGTGCTCGGGGTACAGGCCAGGTGCAACCTGTGGGCTCTTGTAATAGAAACTCAGCCACTCTTGAATGCCGCCCATACCTGCGCGCTGTGCGAGATCGCTGAACAAGATCAGGTCAAGTGCCAAAGGCGCAGCCAAGATTGAGTCACGGCACAAGAAGTTCACTTTGATCTGCATTGGGTAACCCAACCAGCCAGTGATGTCGATATTGTCCCAGCCCTCTTTGGCGTCTCCGCGAGGTGGGTAATAGTTGATTGACACTTTGTGGAAAACGTCACCGTAGAGATCTGGGTACTTGGCGGGCTGCAAGATATCTTCAAGCACTCCGAGTTTCGATTCTTCTTTAGTCTTAAAGTTTTCTGGAGCATCAAGAACTTCTCCGTCACGGTTGCCGAGAATGTTGGTGCTGTACCAACCAGACAATCCGAGCATGCGGGCCTTGAGCATTGGCGCCAAAACTGTTTTCATTAAGGTCTGACCAGTTTTGAAGTCCTTGCCGGAAATCGGAATGTTCTGATCGGTTGAGAATTGACGCAACGCAGGAGTATCCACTGACAAGTTCGGAGCACCGTTGTTGAAAGGTACGCCTTCGAGCAAAGCGGCGTAGGCATACAACTGACATGGCGAAACCATCTCGTCGTTGGCATCAATAGCCTTTTCAAACGCTTCGAGATTCATATGTGCTGGACCAGGCTCAATGAAAATTTCTGTACTGGCACACCAGATCATCACGAGACGATCACATTGCTTTTCTTCTTTGAAGCGGTTGATATCTTCGCGAATTGCGTTGAGCATGCCGCGCTTACTGCTGATCGGCTTGATGTGTTCGCCCTCAAGGTTGCGTGCATACTTACGTTCAAAGGCAGCTTGCATGGGACGGATGTCGCGCAGCACATCGCTGATGGCTTCGATGTGCTTGCCACTCTCAAGAACGCCAGCACGGCTGGCAGCCACATAAGCATCATCGGGGTAGACATCCCAAGCACCCCAGACGATGTCTTCAAGAGCTGCCAGGGGTACGAAATCTTTGATCAAAGGCGAGCGGTCTTCGGTGCGCTTACCAAGACGGATGGTGCCCATTTGTGTGAGTGAACCAATGGGCTTACCGAGACCGCGCTTGGTGAGTTCGACGCCAGCGATCAGGGTCGAAGCCACAGCACCGAGGCCGACGGTCAGGACACCGAGGCGGCCAGTGGCCGGAAGAACGAGGGGTGACGGGGGAGTAGACATTCCTTTAGGCTAGGCGGTCATCGTGTGTCGTAGCATTACTTCTGTGAATGATCTACCAAGACATGATGATGACCCACGGACGAATGGGGGAGCGATCCTCATGGACGGCAACCGTCTACGAGACGAGATCGTTCTCAATTTGGCGCACATCATCTCCTCGGCAGGATCGCCAGCTGTATGTCTGGCAACGGTTTTGGTGGGTGATGATGCCCCCAGTCAGCGTTATGTCCGCAACAAACATGTGCAGGCCGCCAAGGCGGGGATGATCAGTCGCAACGAGGTTTTGGCCGCCGATGTGGGTCAGGCAGAGGTAGAGAATGTGGTCCGTAGGCTGGCACAAGACCCCAGCGTGCACGGTATTTTGGTACAAAGTCCGTTACCGATGGGTTATGACGAAGAGGCTGTTTTGGCGCTCATTCCCGCTGACAAGGATGTGGATGGCTTAACCCTCGCCTCAATGGGGCGATTGGTGCGCGGGGTGCCAGGTCTGGTCGGTTGTACGCCCCTTGGTGTGATGCGTTTGTTGCAGCGCTACGGGGTAGCGACGAGTGGCAAACGCGCTGTGGTGATTGGCCGTTCAATGCTTGTCGGCTTGCCGCTGTCGTTACTGCTGGCCCGCAAAGGCGTGGATGCCACCGTGACAATTGCGCATAGTCGTACAGCGGACTTGCTAGAGGTCTGTCGTCAAGCTGACATTGTGATCGGAGCGGTGGGCCAGGCTCATTTGATCACTGCGGCTCATATCAAGCCGGGTGCAGCGGTTATCGACGTCGGTATCTCGCGCACCGAGGCTGGAATCGTTGGTGATGTTGATTTTGAGGCAGTCCAAGCCGTGGCTGGGGCCATTACCCCGATGCCAGGTGGTACGGGTCCGATGACAATTGCCTGTCTGTTGGAGAACACCCTCACGGCTGCTCGACTTCAAGGGGCGTTTCCGGCATAATTTTGCCTCGGCACAGGTTGTCGTTCCTAGGGCCTGGCTGGCACACTTGTGAGCAATGAACGCCAACCTTTCTTTCAAGACCACGGTCCTGACAGGTTTGTTCGCGCTCGTAGTAGTAACTATCTGACGCATTCGTTTACCCGAATGCGTCGTACGGCCTCCCAGATGGGGGGCCATTTCGCTTTTGGGACTCGACCTTAAAGAACATAGGAACCGACATGACTGAACAACTCACTGGCGCCCAAGCCTTAATCCGAGCCCTCGAATTAGAGAACGTAGACACTATTTTTGGTTTGCCTGGGGGATGCATTCTTCCCGCCTACGACCCGCTCTTAGATAGTTCGATTCGCCACATCTTGGTGCGCCACGAGCAAGGTGCTGGCCACATGGCAGAAGGTTTCGCCCATGTCACTGGTCGTCCAGGTGTCGTTTTGGTGACCTCGGGTCCAGCCGCCACGAATATGGTGACGCCACTCTGCGATGCCTTTATGGACTCAATCCCGATGATCTGCATCACAGGTCAGGTGCCAACTTCGGCCATCGGTACGGATGCTTTCCAAGAGTGCGACACGGTGGGCATAACGCGCAGCGTGACCAAACACAACGAATTGATCATGAGCGCCGACGACATTCCGTTGGTTGTGCGTCAAGCTTTTCATATTGCCACAACTGGTCGACCTGGTCCCGTGTTGATTGACGTTCCCAAAGATGTTTTACAAAACAAGATGACGTGGCATTGGCCAACCGATGACGAGGTGTTGGCCAGCCTGCCTGGCTACAAGCCGACAACTAAAGGTCATCCACGGATGATCAAAGAAGCAGCGCGTCTGATTCTTGATGCCAAACAGCCAGTTCTTTATGTCGGTGGCGGCATCCTCAAAGCTCGCGCCGCAGAGGTTTTGATGGAACTTGCCGAACTGATCCGAACTCCCGTCGTGACCACCTTGATGGCCCGTGGCGCCTTCCCCGACAATCACCCACTTTGTTTGGGGATGCCAGGGATGCACGGAAATGCGACTGCTATTACTGCCATGCAAAAGAGCGATTTGTTGATCAACCTTGGAGCGCGTTTTGATGACCGCATCACAGGCAAGGTCAGCACTTTCGCTCCCGACGCCAAGATCATTCACGTTGACATCGATCCGGCCGAACAGGGCAAGGTTCGTCGCCCAGATGTGCCCATTGTTGGCGACTGCCGTTTGGTCATTGAAGAACTGGTGAAGACAATTCGAGAAATGTTGGCAAGTGGCGACACTCAAGCCGACATCTCTGATTGGAAGAGTCGTGTCAGTGGTTGGCAGGAACAGTTCCCCTTGTATTACCCACCCAACGAACCAGGTGAAGCGCTCAAGCCGCAATTCTGTTTAGAGAAGTTGCGCGATTTGGCTCCAGCAGGAACCATCTTGTGCTCAGGCGTGGGCCAGCATCAAATGTGGTCATCGCAGTATTGGCATTTCAACGAACCGTACACCTGGGTCAACTCCGGTGGTTTAGGGACGATGGGATTTTCCATTCCCGCCGCTATCGGTGCCAAGGTCGGATGTCCAGATCGCACCGTGTGGGCCGTTGATGGCGATGGCTGTTTTCAGATGACCGCGCAAGAACTTGTGACTGCCAGCGTTGAACGAATTCCGATCAAAGTCGCGGTCTTAAATAACTCTTACCTTGGCATGGTTCGCCAATGGCAAGAGATGTTTTATGAAGAGCGTTACAGCGAAGTTTATTTGTCGCCAGAACTTCCCGATTTCGTAAAGTGGGCAGAAGCCATGGGTTGCGTTGGCATCCGCGTTGAGAGCCCCGAAGAAGTTGAGCCTGCGATTGCCTTGGCTAACAGCATCAATGATCGCTCAGTCGTCATTGAGTTCCGCGTGGATGCTGGCGAAAAGGTTTTCCCGATGGTCCCTGCTGGCTCCGGCAACGATGATGTTTTGTTGCACCCGAATCAGAACGAGCGAAGGGAATTCCTGCGATGAGCAACGCATCGGGTCACTCGAATTATCAGCCATCGCATCACATCTTGTCGGTGCTCGTGCAAAACCGTGCTGGTGTTCTGGCACGTGTTTCTGGATTGTTTGCCCGTCGTGGGTACAACATTTTCAGTCTCGCGGTCGCTCCTACTGAGGACCCAGCACTTTCGCGGATCACCATTGTTGTGGACGTCGACTCTGCACCTTTGGAACAGATTGTGAAGCAACTTTTCAAATTAATTGATGTCGTTAAAATCAGCGAACTTGACCCTCGTCGGTCAGTCGAACGCGAACTGATGATGGCCACCATTCGGGTGGCTGCTGACGACCGCGGACAAGTCGTTGAACTGACAAATATCTTTGAAGGCAAAATTTTGGCTGTAGGTGTTGAAGCCATAACTGTGTCTTTAGAGGGAAGTCCTGACAAACTTGATGACTTCGAAGAACTTCTTCGCGGTTACGGGATTGTTGAACTTCAACGGACTGGCCGCGTGGCGCTTCCGAAACTCGACAAAGAGGCGCGAGTGCGTACTCATAAAAATGGAAAGGCAAGTTAAATCATGGCTGCAAAGTTGTATTACGAAAATGACTGCGATGTATCAATTATCCAGGGTCGCAAGGTTGCGATTATTGGTTACGGTTCACAGGGTCACGCTCACGCGTTGAACCTCAAGGAGAGTGGCGTACAAGTCGTCGTCGGCCTGCGCGAGGGTTCCTCGTCTGCTGCCAAGGCAACTGCTGCTGGCCTCACCGTGAAGTCCATCGCCGATGCCGCGAAGTGGGCGGACGTGATCATGATGACCATGCCTGATACCGAGCAGAAGGCTACATACGACGCTCATATCAAGCGTTATATGAAGGCTGGTAAAGCATTGGCTTTTGCCCACGGCTTCAATATTCGCTTTAAGCGCATCCGTCCTCCCAAGGGCGTCGACATCATTATGATCGCCCCAAAGGGTCCTGGTCACTTAGTGCGCCGTACCTTTACAGAGGGTGGGGGCGTGCCATGTTTGATTGCTGTTGAACAAGACGCAACCGGTAACGGCAAGCAGGTTGCATTGTCTTACGCCGCGGCGATTGGTGGCGCTCGCGCTGGAATCATTGAGACCACATTCAGCGAAGAGACCGAGACCGACTTGTTCGGTGAGCAAGTCGTGCTGTGCGGTGGATTGACTTCACTCGTGCAGGCTGGCTTTGAAACTCTCGTTGAGGCTGGTTACCAGCCTGAGATGGCTTACTTTGAGTGCTTGCATGAAGTGAAACTGATCGTTGACTTGATGTACGAAGAAGGTATTGCTGGAATGCGTTACAGCATCAGTGACACCGCTGAATACGGCGATGTGAGTCGCGGTCCACGCATCGTGACCCCAGCAACGAAGAAGGTCATGCAAAAGATCCTCAAGGAAATTCAGTCCGGCAAATTTGCCAAGGAGTGGATTGCTGAAAGCGAAAGTGGCCGAGTCAACTTCAACGCCCTGCGCAAGGCAGGTGCCGAACACCAGATCGAATCCGTGGGTAAGAGCCTGCGTTCGATGATGCCGTGGATCTCAGCCGGCAAGCAGAAGGTTTCTGAAGCCTCAGGCGGATGATTATTTCTACGATTTTCTAAATCCGACTTGTTTAGTCGGGTATTAGCCGTTAGCGTGCCCTCCTGCGTTTACAAACCAGGAGGGCACGACTATGTCAGCAGCAGAGTGGGGTTTTGAAACCCGTCAAATTCACATCGGTGGAGAGCCAGACCCAGCAACGGGTGCTCGCGCGGTACCGATTTATCAGACCACCAGTTACGAATTCCGTGACGCACAGCATGCGGCGAATCTTTTTGCCCTTGCCGAAGTGGGAAACATCTACACCCGCATCATGAACCCCACGCAGTTGGCTGTTGAGTCGCGCGTGAACTCACTTGAAGGTGGTGTCATCACCGCCATTGGTTTGCCAGGCACGCTCGTCGTGAGTTCTGGACAAGCCGCTGAAACCTTGGCAATCCTGACATTGGCTGAAGTGGGCGATCACATCGTGGCCTCACCATCTTTGTATGGCGGTACGTACAACTTGTTGCACTACACGCTTCCCAAAATGGGCATTGCAGTTTCGTTTGTTGATGATCCGCACGATCTTGCACAGTGGAAAGCGGCCATTCGCCCAAACACAAAGGCGTTCTACGGTGAGGTTTTGGCTAACCCGCGTAACGACGTGTTCGACATCGAAGGTGTTTCAAAGGTTGCACACGAGGCTGGTGTTCCGTTGATCGTCGACAACACTGTTCCGACCGCTTACGGCATTCGTCCAATTGAGTGGGGTGCCGACATCGTTGTACAGTCACTCACCAAGTTCGTTGGTGGACACGGAACTTCAGTTGCCGGTTCAATCACCGATGGTGGAAAGTTTGACTTCTCGGCTTCTGGTCGTTTCCCGAATTTCACTGAGCCCGACCCCAGTTACCACGGCTTGGCATACTGGCCAGCTCTTGGTGCTGGCTCGTACATCTTGAAGGCTCGCGTGCAGTTGCTACGTGACCTCGGTATGGCTGTGTCGCCGTTCAATGCCTTCTTGTTGTTGCAGGGTCTCGAAACCTTGTCGCTGCGCATGGAGCGTCACTGGAGCAATGCTCACGCCGTTGGCGAGTTCTTGGATAAGCACCCGCAAGTTGAAAGTGTCAACTACGCCGGATTGCCAAGCAGCCCGTGGCATGACCGTGCCAAGAAGTACTTCGGTGGCCGTGGCTACGGTTCGGTTTTGGCGTTCAACATCAAGGGCGGACGTGAAGCTGGCGAAAAGTTTGTTGCGGGCCTGCAGTTGCACAGCCATGTTGCCAACATTGGTGATGTGCGCAGCTTGGTGATTCAGCCGTCAACGACGACCCACAGCCAGTTGACCGCTGAAGAGCAGGTTGCTTCAGGTGTGAATCCTGGACTCGTGCGTTTGAGCGTGGGTCTCGAGTCGATCAAGGACATCATTGCCGACCTGGAATTAGGTTTTGCTGCTGCTAAATAAAGCAGTCGTCATAAAACTTTAGTCGGGGCGATTTTCGTCTAGGAACTTTTCAAACTCGGCTGCTAGATCATCACCCGATGTCATCGTTGCTTCGGTGTGTCGATCAAACTGCAGTTCCAGCATTTTGACGTAGTTCAAAGCGCGATCATCTTCAGAAACTGCGTCGTCATGTAGTGAACGCCAACGCTCAATGTCCTCATCAAGTTCACTGTGTCGTGTCGGTACGCCTAGGACGTGCTCGAGTTGACGCAACAGTGCCGCAGATGCTTGTGGATGTTGCGCATTACCCAGATAATGCGGCACACCAACACGTAATGAAATCGCAGGAAGTTCCTCGCGTTCAAATTCTGTTTGCATGACCCCAATCACACCAGTCATACCTTGATAAGACGGACGCGAGAGACCAAGTGAACGCGCCAACTGGGGATCAACCGTGCTGCCCACGACGCTCGGCGTGCGGGTGTGGGGAATTGCGTCTGCAGAAGCGCCGACGGTAACAATCGCCTCGCAACCGAGACGCGTGTAAGCGGCGACGATGCAACGCACGAAGGTATGCCAGCGAGTGTGCGGTTCAACTCCAGAGATGACGACGATGTCTCGCGAGAATTCAGGAAAGCGTAATGCCATGACATTATTTGATGGCCAGTCAATGACTCGTTCGTCATTGTCGTCAAGACGAACCTCTGGTCGGATTTGAGTGAAATCGTAAAACGGGTCGGCGTCAATGACTGCAGCAATTTCAGGAGCATTATGTTCGATGAGATGTTCTAGTGCAGATGTGGCAACTCCTGCAGCGTCAAACCATCCGGTGAGGGCGACGACCATGACAGGACGCCGAAGGGGAGCAGCCAATCCATCCCACTTCAAGACCTCATTGACTTCCATTCCTAGAGTCTCACCCGCGCAATGCCTCAACCACAACGTCAATGCACGCTGTCAGTGCCTGAACATCCTCGGGATCAACAGCGGGGAACATGCCAACGCGCAATTGGTTACGACCCAATTTGCGATAACTATCCGTATCAACGACCCCATTTGCGCGCAAAGCCGCGCAAATGTCGTTGGCGTCAACGCCCCCGTCAGCACTCGCTGCGATGTCGATAGTGCCCACAACTTGCGAACGCTTCTCGGCATCAGCGACGAAGGGCGTGGCCCAGGAGCGGGCCTGTGCCCAGGAATACAAGATTGAGGAGGATTGTTGCGAGCGGGCGTTACAAGCCGAGAGTCCACCAATCTCATTCATCCAACCGACTTGGGATTCGAGCATGATCAACGTTGCTAGGGCCGGAGTGTTGTAGGTCTGGTTGGCCTTACTGTTATCGAGAGCGATCTTGAGGTCCAATGAGGCTGGTGTCCAACGCTTTGATGCTGAGATTTTCTCGATTCGCGCAATCGCCCGAGGCGAGCATGCGGCAAACCAAATGCCACCATCAGAGGCGAATGATTTCTGTGGAGCGAAATAGTACACATCGACTTCGGCTGGGTCCCACAGAAGCCCGCCAGCGGCAGACGTAGCGTCAACAACGACAAGTGCATCGCCGCTACCGGCGGGTCGCATGAGAGGCATCATCACACCGGTCGAAGTTTCGTTGTGCGTCAGCGCGTATGTGTCAATCCCGTCTTCGCATACCGATTGCGGATGTGAACCAGGTGCAGTTTTGATGACCGATGGCTCGCCAAGATGAGGTGCAGCAGCTGCCGCTTCAGCGAACTTGGAAGAGAACTCACCAAAGACCAAGTGTTGGCTGCGGTTTTCGATGAGACCGAAAGTGGCAACATCCCAAAAGACTGTCGAACCGCCGTTGCCGAGAAGGATTTCCCAGCCGTCTGGCAGACCGAAAAGTTGGCTGAGACCCGAGCGTATTGAACCCACAAGATTCTTGATTGGCGCCTGGCGATGAGAGGTCCCCATCAACCTTGGCCCTGCCAGATTCAGAGCGAGCATTTGTTCTGGGCGAACCTTTGATGGTCCGCATCCAAAACGACCGTCACGCGGTAAAAGGTCAGAAGAAATGCGAATTGATTGGGGGTCAAGAGTGTTCACTGTGTAAGCATGGCAGGCATGAGTTCGTTACCCCAAAGCAAGCGCACATCTTCTCGTCTAGCGGCCATCGCCGAATCGGCAACTTTGGCAGTTGATGCCAAGGCCAAAGCCCTCAAAGCTGCCGGGGAAAATGTCATTGGCTTTGGTGCCGGTGAGCCAGATTTCCCGACGCCAGAGCACATTGTTGAAGCAGCGGTCAGGGCCTGTCAGGACCCCAAGATGCATCGCTACACCCCGGCTGCGGGACTTCCCGAATTGCGCGAAGCCATCGCCGTCAAAACCATGCGCGACAGCGGTTTTCACACCACTGCAAACCAGGTCCTCGTCACTAACGGTGGAAAGCATGCAGTATTCACAGCCTTTGCTGCGCTGTGCGATCCAGGTGACGAAGTGATCGTGCCGGCACCGTATTGGACGACGTATCCCGAAGCAGTCATATTGGCTGGGGGTGTACCAGTGATCATCGATACGACCCAAGAAACTGGATTTCGAGTCACAGTTGAGCAACTTGAAAAAGCCTTGACAGAGCGATCGAAAGTTTTGTTATTTGTTTCGCCCGATAACCCCTCGGGTTCGGTTTACCCACCAGAAGAGGTGAAAGCGATTGGTGAATGGGCGGTCTCGCGTGGTATCTGGGTGATCACTGATGAGATTTATGAACACCTCACCTACGGAGAACAT
>CAMAYS010000069.1:0-10434 GCA_945862545.1 Bifidobacterium breve
CGCCCGCGGGCAATACCTTTTCGCGCATAGTCGGCGCGATCCTTCATCAACTGCTCTGGTGCTACATAAAAAGGCTGATTCACGATGACACCCCGTCTTGTCTCTGACGTTGCTCTTGCACCAATGCTTCAAATCGGCGCGCTAAGTCAGCGTCATCGCGTCGCTCCCATCCATCCACACTGATCGTGGCCACTACGGGGTAAATGCTCCGCAACACATCGGGCCCTCCGGTGGCAGAGTCAACATCTGCCGCTTCCAAAAGCGCTCGACATGCAAGGTCCACTGCATCATCTGCAGACATATTGGGCCGAAATCCCACCTTCAATACCGTAGAAGCTGGACCTCCCCCGGAACCCGTCGCAACAAACTCACGTTCCTCATAACGTCCACCTGTTATATCAAAATCCCACAGACGCCCCGTATTGCGTAACAAATCATAGCCAGCGAAAATTGGAATGACTCCTAGACCCTGCATCGCTCCAGCCAAATTGGCGCGGACCAACTGTGAAAGTTGATTCGCCTTACCTTCAAGGCTGATCGGGCGCCCATCAAGTTTTTCAAAATGCTCAAGTTGCAATTGGAAAATTCTGATCATATCCATCGCTACTCCAGCAGTACCCGAAATAGCCACGCCACTGTGTCGGTCCGCTGGGACAACTTTCTCCATCTCACGATTAGCAATTCTGTTGCCCATAGTGGCCCGCCTATCGCCGGCCATGATGACACCATCCGAATAACGCACAGCCAGGACAGTCGTGGCATGGGGCGCTAGGACCTGCTGCGAGTCGCCGAAACTTGAAACAGCAAATGGATCCAGCCCGACTTTACGCAACAAACTCGTGAAGTTACTGCCCGGATCGTTGTCAACATCAAAAAATGGGACGACCACTATTCACTCCCCACCTTTTTGAACATATGACTTAACAAAGTCTTCGGCGTTGCTCTCCAACACATCATCGATTTCATCAAGAAGTTCATCCAGATCAGATTTAGTTTGTGCGCTCTGCGTCGCCGCTGTGGCAGTCACTTCAGTGGTGACCTCAGAACGATCCGACGTTTGCTTATTTTTACGTACTTGCTCAGCCATAGTTTCCTCTCAGGAATGTGACCATATAACCCAACTCTAAAACTAGATAGTCGCTTCTCAACACCTTTAGACGCCTAACCGCTCAAGAAACTCGCTAAGCGACGTCGCCGAGTCAAACAGATGACCAACCAACTCTTTAGAACCGCGCATCGGCTCCATCATCGGCACCCGTCGCAAAGGACCCTTGTCGACCTCAAAAACCATACTGTCCCAATTCGCCGAGATGACCTGATCAGGCCAACGCTCCAGACATTTACCACGGAAAAAAGCCCGAGTTGAGTCCGGAGGTTCCGTCACTCCTCGTTGAATCTGTTCATCGGTGACGATCTGATCCAAGCCGACACGTAAAGCCAAACATTTCTCCTCACGCATATCGTGATATTGCAGATCAATCGCCTTCAAACGCGAATCGCCCGGCTGTAGATCGTGCCGTTGCGAGTACCCATCAACTAAGCGTTTTTTAGCGACCCAATCCACGAGGTGCGCAACCGATTCAGGTTCACTAGAGAGACCGTTGAGGACGGTCTCCCATAGCCGCAAAATCTGCTCACCATCTTCTTCTCCACCCAAGCAGTCCAACCCGTGAGAGATCGAATATTTACTTGCCATCTCCAGTAACGCCCACTGAATATCCAGCGCGTTCATTCTGCGTCCATCGCGTAACAATAAGGTCTGGCGGAGTGTCAGGTCATAGCTCACTTGACGGATCGCCGGTACCGCATGCGCCAAGGAGAGGTCAACTGGCAAGGCTTCATCTTCAATCATCGCCAGGATCAATGAAGTGGTCCCAACCTTCAGCAACGTCGCAGTCTGCGACATATTGGCGTCACCCACGATGACATGCAAGCGACGATACTTTTGGGGATCACAATGAGGTTCATCTCGAGTGTTGACAATTGGACGACGAAGAGTCGTCTCTAAACCGACCTCTTCTTCAAAAAAATCTGCCCTTTGGCTTATCTGATAGGGCACTTCACGTTCAGAGACTCCCGGAATCTCGCACCCAACTTTGCCAGCTCCAGCAAATATCTGTCGCGTCACGAAATGAGGGGTGATCTGAGCGACTAGACGACCAAAAGGAACATCACGCGAGACTAAAAAGTTCTCGTGACATCCGTAACTGTTGCCTTTTCCGTCACTGTTGTTTTTGTAAAGAACCATTTCGGATTGCGCCCCAAGAAACGGTTGCGCAAGTTTCATTGAACGGCGGACGATCTCTTCGGCCGAACAATCAAAAGCCAAAACTTCCAGTGCCGTCCGACATTCGGGGGTTGAGATCTCTGGGTGAGCATGATCTACGTAATAGCGGGCCCCGTTGGTCAGGACTGCATTCACCAAATGAGATTCAATCTCGGGGGCGAAAGAATCCTCGTAGGAATACCCGCGAGCGTCTATGGCCGGCTGTTCATCGCAAAAATCCCACTTGATTCCCTGCGCATCCGATTTTTTCGAAGTGGCAGCGACATATGAACTGATTAACAACGAGGAAGCAAGTATTGGATTGGACTCACTACCGCGAATCTGAATTCCATATTCGGTTTCAATTCCACAGATTTTCGGGATAGCCATAATCCAACCTCATGCCCTACAGGTATTGACCCGTCGCACTACGTTCAATGGAGCGACCTCCCGATACACGGGTTTGACGACCTTCGTTCACAAGGGTGCGAATGAAAACGATTCTTTCGCCCTTCTTTCCTGAGATTTTTGCCCAGTCATCAGGATTAGTGGTGTTCGGAAGATCTTCATGCTCGTGGAACTCTTGCCGCACTGAGTCAAGGACATCCTGCGTACAGATACCCCTCTCGCCTCCACTGATGACCCTTTTGATCGCCAACTTCTTCGCTCGGCGCACAATATTCTCGATCATCGCACCAGAAGCGAAATCACGAAAATACAAGACTTCCTTGTCGCCGTTGGCATAGGTGACCTCCAAAAAGCGATTCACCTCTTCGGTGCTGTACATCTCAGCAACACCTTGGTCAATCATCAAGGAAATGGCGCCTTGAATATCTCCCGCAATTGCGATCTCACTCAGTGAAATCGGAATGTCGCCCGTCAAATACCGCGCGAAAATTTGATGAGCTGACTCCGCTGTAGGTCGCTCAATCTTTATCTTCACATCGAGACGGCCAGGTCGCAAGATCGCCGGATCAATGAGATCCTCGCGGTTTGTGGCGCCGATCACAATGACGTTTCTAAGTCCTTCAACTCCATCAATTTCCGCCAAAAACTGCGGAACGATAGTCGACTCCATATCCGATGAAATGCCGGTCCCGCGCGTGCGAAACATCGAGTCCATCTCATCAAAGAAAATGATCACAGGCCAACCCTCTTCACTCTTCTCTCGGGCTCGCTGGAACACCAAACGGATTTGTCGCTCGGTTTCTCCGACATACTTATTGAGTAATTCAGGCCCTTTGATGTTGATGAAATAACTGCGTCCCTTTTCATCTCCCATTCGGGCTGCAACTTTCTTCGCCAAACTGTTCGCAACTGCTTTGGCTATCAGCGTCTTGCCGCATCCAGGTGGGCCGTACAGCAAAATACCCTTGGGAGCAGGTAACTGATGTTCAGCGAAAAGATCGTGGTGTAAAAATGGCAACTCAACAGCATCAGCGATCTGTTCAATCTGGGTGTCAAGTCCCCCAATATCAAAGTAACTCACATCGGGTACTTCTTCGAGAAGAAGATCCTCAACTTCAGGTCTTGGGAGTTTTTCCAATAACAGATTGGTGCGAATATCGCGACGCACGGTATCTCCATTACGCAGGAGCACTCCTCGCAAAGCATCGGCTAACTCACATACTGTCTCTTCGTCATTTCGCCCGACGACAATGGCACGAATACCATCATCAAGTAATTCCCGAATGGAAACCACGTCTCCTGAGCCCTCAGAGCGACGAGATGTCACGACGTTGAAGCTTTCGTTGAGAACCACCTCGGCACCTCGCTCAAGTAACTCAAAGTCAATCTCAGGATTGAGATTGACTTTCAACTTGCGGCCACTTGTCAGGACATCGACAGTTCTATCCTCGTTTTTCCCGACAACGACTCCGTAAGCAGAAGGCGGCTGCGACAACTTGTCGACTTCGTCACGCAGGGAAACGATATTTTCTCTCGCTTCGCGCAAGACGAAACTTAGCTTCTCATTCTTTGCCGATTCTTGAGTCAGCAGCCCTTGCGTCTCGGCAAGTCTCTCCTCAAGTTGCCGTGAACGACGAGGGGCCTCGGCAAGTCGAGAACGCAGAACCTCTATCTCCGCACGCAAAGCCTGCACATCAGTTTCTGTGCCCTGTTGATCTGGAGAATTTTCGTTCACGACGGACCTTTCTCGCGGCGCCAAGTGCAAAACTACACCCCTTCGAATAAGGCTGTCGTGGCGTAGGTCGAGCCTCAAAGACCGAGGTCACATTGCCTGCCAGCAAAAGTTGCTGCGAACCCCCTTTTGAGTCAGCGTTGAGATGCCTTGACCTGTAACCTAGAAATTCAGCGGTGTCCTACCGCAGTGTGATGAACGAGGAGCTAGCGAACCAAAATGAAGGTCTGGATTGATCAAGATCTCTGCACCGGCGACGGTCTCTGCGAAGAGATCTCCCCTAATGTTTTTACGCTTTTGGATGACGGCTTGGCCTATGTGCGCGATGGCGCCACGATTTATGCAACTGCCAAAGGAAATGCTCAGGGCGCAGACGGACTGGCCAACTTCGCCGATAAAGAGATGGACGGCGTCATTGAATCCGCCGAAGAATGCCCCGGCGAGTGCATTTTTATTGAGCCCTAAATCTCTTCTTGGTTTGGCGCACTTAACAGCCGACCTGTCGTAAGAAATCCAGTGTGTGCCACCATCCGGTGATCAGGTCGAACCGCTTGACCTTCGATGTACCATCCGCGATGCAAAACCTCAAGTGTCCTTGTTCCAGTCCACATTGGATTTGCCATGGCTTCTCGCGTCCTGACTGCTTGAGTGATAGACGGCGTGTAGGCAACCAGTATTCCACCAGGGCGCATAACTTTTTGAGCATGAGGGACCACATTCCAAGGCTCGGGTAAATCGAGGATGACGCGATCAATATCGCCTTCATCAATACCTTCGTAACAATCACGGACTTGAACGTGATAGCGACTCAAGGCCTCTTCGCCAAGAAAAGACCGCACATTTGTGATCGCCCGATTCGCAAAATCCTCGCGCAATTCATATCCGGTGATTTCTGCGCCATAGCGAAGCATCGTCATGGATAACGCACCAGAACCAACACCGCTTTCAAGAACTTTGACCCCTGGTCCGATGTCAGCGAGCATACAAATTGGCGCAAGATCCTTTGGATAAATCACTTGTGCGCCGCGAGGCATCTCAACGACAAAATCCTCCAACGTTGGTCGCAACACGATGTAGCGCGCCCCTTTTGTTGATTGCAGACGAAAACCCTCTGGTTGACCGAGGATCTCACTATGTGAGACATAACCAGCATGGCTATGAAACTCTGCTCCCTCTGTCAGATTCATTAAGTAACGACGCTGCTTACCATCAATCAATAAAATCTTGTCACCGTAGGCAAAAGTGGAACTCATGATTGGGCAACCTCCGATTGTGCGCGCTTTTGCGAACGCGACTTTTTAAGTATCAGTTCAACTGATACTGGCTCATGAGCGGCTGATCTTTCCACAAGCCGACAGAAAGCACAGACAGATCCTTCTTCGCCACCCGTTGGTGCGCCACAACGCATGCATGGTGTCACGCTGTCTGCTCCCGATGCAGCAATGCCGGCCAAAACAGGAGCCATGCGGTCAAGAAAGCCTAGATAATAAGACGCCTTCGTCCCAGGCGACTTCTCTTCAAGTACATTCAGCGCTTCTTTAAACCCGATGTGTTTATTGCCAGCGGCGATCGGACATTCGTCCACTATGTAATCAATTCCGCGAACAACGCACCACGCCGCCATCTCTCGTTCGGAGAGTCGAATCAACGGCTTGACCTTTTTTGGAAAACCATGACGACTTGGCAGTACTGGTAACTGCCGTGCCAAATATTCCACATCCCAACGCAAGGCATTGCCGAATAGAACTGCTGCCTCATCGTCGAGATTATGACCCGTCACTACAACGTCGTACCCTCCATCAATTGCTGCCTTATCAAAGAGGTGGCGCTTACTCATCCCGCAGGCTGAACAAGGCACACGACCAGTAGCCCGACTAGCTGTTGGAATGTCGTAGCCGTAATCGTCACGCAACGAAACAACGGTGAGTTTCAGACCGCGCTCATCGGCAAAACGTTCGGTATAGCCCCGTGACTCCTCGCTGTATTCACCAATTCCTAGTGCCACATATAACCCATCGGCCTGATAGCCCAAATCAATCAACATGTCCCAAACTGCCAAGGAATCTTTACCCCCAGAAACTGCCACCAAAATCCGATCGCTTTTGTTCAGCATCTGATGATCATGTATCGCTTTTTCAACTTGGCGTCGGCACATCTGTAAGAAATGTTCCGCGCAGAAGTTGGCGTTATGACGCGGTAAATCAATAATTGCTGGCCCGCGACAGGTACGACACTTCACGTCACATACCTCCAGAGATAACTGGGCGGATTTCAATCACATCGTCTTTATCAAGTTCTTCGTCGCCAGGTACAAGAGTTCCGTTTCGGATGACCAAATGTGACTCTCGCGGTAAGCCCAATTCCGCTAAAAGTCCGTGAACCCTACGGCGCCCTTCAATCTCAATCTCCCGGCGTGGATTGCGCAAAATAACCTTCATGAAAGGCTCTTGCGGGCACGCCGCTTGGAACGCCCCTCACGCTCTAGCGATGAGATCGACACAGACTCCCCTGCTCGCAGAATCTCCTTGGAAACAAGTTGCGGAGATCGACTGGACATGCGCCGCACTAGGCGAACCGTCCATAACACAACTCCGATAACGAACCATCCGCGACGCCCGCGTACTAAGCCTTCCTTAAGACTGCGAGCGCGCAGGTAAGACAATAGAGCCACGTCAAAAACCTAGACGCGACGGATTTCTACGACAGTTGAACGGCGTTTGCCACTTCGACGGCCGAGCAAGAAAAACACGATCACCAGAATGACGCCGATACCCCCAGCAACAACCATCACCGTTGATTTACGATCTTCAACTTTGCCTTGAACATCACCTTGCAAAGCACGCAACTTGGCTTCAATGTCCTCGCGCGAAATTCGCTCTGTCTTTGCTGTGTGAGCCATCAGGTGGGTTCCTTTCCAAGAGTTGCTTTTTTCACTCGGGACCAGGAAACAAAACTCAGACCCAAGCAGAGGATGAACACGATCAAATATGGTGCCCAACTCCAGGCACCGTCAAAAGCATGGAGTTCAGTCTGCAGGACACGCAAAACTCCCAGCAGAAAGACGATCAAACCTAAACCCAAGCAGATCGCTCCGCCAGCGCCCATTGTCAACCATCGACCTGCCCCTTGAAGTGGTCCGAGAGTTTCCTGTTTGGCGTAATCCTTCAGCAAATCAACAAGATCACCAACGCTGGCAGATTCACCTCGCGCCGAGGGCGAAACTGGACGGGCTGATGAGTCAGACATGCCTTATTTCTAACACCAGAACGGCGAAACCCCACCTCAGAGGCCTCTGAACTGGGTCAATCAGGTAAAAGAGCAAAGCGAAAGACCGCCTCCACATCGCCCAAGATTGATTCAAGTGCATCTAAACGAATCTGTGCGCTGGCACAGACCAAAAGTCGTTGCCGATCAGCCGCACCGATCGGAGCCAAAGTGCTGAGTTGATACGAAAGCCTGCTCGGTTCGCAAGCCAACTCCAGATCCGCCAACTCTTGCAAGGACCCGGCTCCACCACCCGCTAATTCAGCAAGCAAAAGAAGATGGGCACGCAAACGGTCAATCTGCACTTGATCGATGTCACCTGATTCCTCGTCGGGGAGATCGCTAACGATTGCCAGCGGAAATGGATTGTCTGGCAACCATTGCTCAATGCGAATCCGCCTGACGCCAACCGATAGAACTCCTCGTCGACCGTCTTGCATATCTGAGACCTGAAGAATACGCGTGGCACATCCAATCATCGCCCGAATATCTCCACCACCAACCTCGTGACCGCGCTCAATCAGCACCACGCCAAACTCAGGTTCTACATTTTGTAAACACCTCTCAAGCATCTCCACATACCGGGGTTCAAAAATCTGCAGAGGCAGAACAGCATCAGGCACTAAGGGCGTACCCAAAGGAAACATCGGGAGTTCATAGCGCTGCATATTCATCAGCGATCAAGGACCAGCGTTGATGACGCTGAGTGGGCTAACGTCATCGACTCCTGGGCCGGTGGGATAGGTCCCCAAAGCATTTGCCAATATGCCCTCCCACAGAGGCTTAAAAGCAGTTTCCTCGTGAATGCCTGGAGTCTGCAAAAGCAGGGCGAAGCGGATCACGGAAGAACCTTCTACTTCAACAAAACCAACCAATGTTTTGACTCCACCCAAACTGCCGGTCTTTGCATGCAGTCGACCTTCAAGTGGGCCGCCGATGAAATAATCCGAGAGAGTCCCGCTGACACCCGCCACAGCCATCTGCGAAACCAAGGGATCATCAAAAGTGAAACGCTCTAGAATCTGTAAGAACGCCGCACACGTCACTTTGTTATCTCGAGAGAGCCCTGACCCATCGCTGAAGGTAACGCCCTCTAGGTTGATGCCCCAATTCGTCAAAATATTCATCACCGCTGAGATGCCTGCAGCCCGAGTCGCCGCCCCCTGAGCACGAAAACCAATTTCTTTCAAAATGATCTCTGCTGTGTTGTTGTCACTATTGCGCAACATCTCTCCAACGATGTCCACGAGTGGCGCAGATGAAATTGAGGCAACCGTGGCGATCCCCGCAGGAGATTGTCCCGATGTCGGCGCACCGAGAATAATGACCCCGCGCTCCTTGAGTAAGCGCATGAACTCTCGCGCTGCTCCTAATGCGGGATCCGTAGACCTAGATGAGTCGCCGAAAACTAAACCATCGTTGACAAGCAAAGCAGAGATCGGACCACCCTGTATCGCACGAAATTCAATGGGCCAAGACGGGGCATACAATTCGGAATCAAAATGTGATGCATCACCCACGATGTTTCCATTGATCTGAGTCACTCCGGCGGCAACAACCGCATCGGCCAGGGCTTCAAGCGATGTCGCTGGTTCTTGTTCATACTTGGAATACTTCTTATCTTTGGGATACCACGCCGCTGAAAGCAACGGGTCCCCACCACCGACGAGATAAATCGAACCAACCACCCCACCGCTGATTTCGGCTTTGACCTCGGTCGTAAAGGTGAAGGTCGGACCTAAAACATCAAGCGCTACTGCACCCACGACAAATTTCGTCGTACTGGCCGGGACCACTGGTGTATCAATGCCATCAGACAAACTCAGGACCCCATCAATCGACACTGCAGCACACGATCCAGGTAGAACCGCTCCGCCAAGAGGCCGCAAAGCCTGTTCAAAACCGACTGCCGAAGTTTCACGTGAGAGTACTGCGGGCGTGCGTCGCGCCGATAACACAGGGGTCTGAGGAGCCGAGGGAGACATCACCGCTATTACATCGGGAGTGGGTGCTGGACTGTTGTCTTGGGATCCCGTCAGACGCCACAATCCGCCGAGAACAAGCGCCGGTCCCAGCGCTAAAAAAATGAGTTTCGGAAATGGATTTACGTTACGACTCACTTGAGAGGACCGCTCCCTTTTTTGTTGAGGCATCAGTCGACTGACCATCCACGGCGCGCGCGAAATTCAGCGGCCCGATAGAGATGCCCAAGAGCGGTCACCGCGCGATTACCCGAGGCGTAACACAGGCGTCCCGTGGCACGCACGGTAAGTGGTCCCGGGTTATCGGGATCGGCCACTGCGAGTTCTGTGGCTGTCAAAATCGGCTTGCCAGTACGCCGTGACAGTTCGTCAGCAGCAAGTGCAAAACGTTCATCTTGCCGCTCGTGATAAGCCACGATCCGCTCGATGCCATGATCGGGATAGAAGCCACCTTCACGCAGTAAACGAGCCTGATTCGACTGGATACCAAGACCGAGATAAATCACTGCATTCACCTCGGGGTGAAGCGCAATCATTTCTAAGACTTCAGGGATTGTGTCGCGTGTTTCTCCGCCTGCGCAATCGACGGGGTTTGCCTTACTCCAACGAGGAGGAAGTTTGCCATCAATCTGCGCCTTGAGGTCCTCTGGAAGTTCCAACAGTTTCAAGAGTCCGTCTCGTGCCAAAGCATCCGAAGTCACAACGCCCCATCCGCCAGCAGTCGTCATAATCACAACGTTGGGACCTTTTGGTAGCGGCTGCGTTGCAAAAGTCGCCGCCGC
>CAMAYS010000070.1:0-10352 GCA_945862545.1 Bifidobacterium breve
CAAAAGCATAGACATTGACCTCAAATGTCTATAGGTTCCCGCAGTCCGTTTCTTTACGGCCCAACAAGCAGAGTGATAATCACACCCCAACAACAAGACGAAACCCGGGAGGTCCGACCAATGAGTAACAACTCGACCCCTAGCACTCAACAGAGTATGAATACCGTGAGTACCGTCGATTTTTCACCCGAACAGGCCTACCCAGGCAAGGGTCTTGCCTATGACTGGCGCAGCGTTATTGCTGAGGTCGAGTCGGCACTGCTTGATGCAGAACTTGCCAGCTTGACCTCCGTCTACAGCGACTGAGAGCGCCCAACGCCCTTCGATGGGCCCCGTGGCCGCAATTGGCCAGAACAGACTTTGTGACTAACCGTTGCGCGCTCGGTCGCGTTTGGGTAGCGTCCCAAGTGTGAGCAACTTGATCGGCCTCCTTCTTACGTAGGGTGAGCGCCCCATAACGCGTTCGCCAAAGCCCCGTGCGCACCAGCGCCGGGGTTTTTTCATTTCTCCGACGATCCCCACCCATAGCCCTAACCGATCTTCACTCCCACCACATAAAGATGTTTCCTACAACTGGAGCGCCATGAATACTCAAAACCCATCTCAGTTCGTCAATGCCGGCCAAAACCGAATGGCATTTTCTAAGTATCAGCCATTCATTCCGATCGTGCTCAAAGATCGCACTTGGCCCGACACCATGATTTCCAAGGCACCGCTGTGGTGTTCAGTTGACCTACGCGATGGTAATCAGGCCTTGATTGACCCCATGGACCCCGAACGCAAGCGTCGCATGTTCGATGTTCTATGCAAGATCGGGTTCACAGAAATTGAAGTTGGATTCCCTTCGGCGAGTCAGCCCGACTTTGATTTCGTGCGCCAGTTAATCGTAGAGAACTTGGTACCCGACAATGTGATTATTCAAGTTCTCGTACAAAGCCGCGATGAGTTAATCGAGCGCACCTACGAATCATTGCAGGGCGTCAAACAGGCCATCGTGCACTTCTACAACTCAACGAATCCGTTGCAACGTGATGTCGTTTTCGGTTTGGATAAAGAGGGCATCAAAGACATCGCCGTGCGCGCCGCTAGCAAATGCAAAGAACTTGAGAGCACATTGGTGGGTTCGTATATTCGCTACGAATATTCACCAGAAAGTTTCACGCTGACCGAACCCGAATACGCCATTGAGGTCTGCGAAGCAGTGATGGACGTCATTCAACCGACTCCTGAAAAGCCATTAATCCTGAATCTGCCGGCAACGATTGAGTGCTATAGCCCCAATGTTTACGGCGATGTCATTGAGTGGTTCTGTCGCACTATCAAGAATCGCGATTGCGTGATTGTGAGTTTGCACCCACACAACGATCGCGGGTGCGCAGTGGCCGCCGCAGAATTCGGAGTGATGGCTGGCGCAGACCGTGTCGAAGGAACTCTGTTCGGCAACGGTGAGCGCACCGGAAATGTTGACATCATCAATTTGGCGATGAACCTCTTCGTCAATGGGGTTGATCCCGAGTTGGACATCACCGATATTGATGCATTACGCAGAACGGCAGAATATTGCAACCGTCTTCCCGTGCATCCTCGGCACCCTTATGTGGGTGACTTGGTCTACACCGCATTTAGTGGCAGTCATCAAGATGCGATCAAAAAAGGATTCGAAAAACTGCCAGCAGATTACGACAAATGGGGTGTGCCCTACTTACCTCTTGATCCCAAGCATCTTGGTCGCACCTACGAGGCTGTGATTCGCGTCAACAGTCAGAGTGGCAAGGGCGGAGTGGCCTACGTCATGAAGTCTGAACACGGCTTTGAATTGCCCCGTCGTCTGCAGATTGAGTTTTCAAAAAACATTCAGCACATCACCGAGGATCTCGGCACTGAAATTAGTCCGATCACGATGTGGACGGCTTTCCAAGATGAGTACCTCAGCGAGACCCCGCGCTTCGTCTTAGAGAGCCATGAGATGCGCAGCGTGTCAAGCGGTGGCGGTCGTACCACGATCACTGCACAACTCGTCATTGATGGCCAGCACCGCACAATCAGCGGTGAAGGTAACGGACCCATTGACGCCTTTGTCGCCGCTATGCGTACTGGGCTAGAAGCCCACATCGATGTCGTGGATTATGCCGAACATGCAATTGGCAAGGGATCAGAAGCACGCGCCGTGGCCTATGTTGAAACAATCAACGAGGCGGGCGATGTGTTGTGGGGCGTCGGCACCGATGAAAACACCGTGACGGCCTCATTGCGAGCCGTTCTCTCGGCTCACGAACGCCATACAGCGGCCATCGCCGACTAAGGTTTGAACAGTTTTAGAGTGCGCTTACAGCCAAGGAGATAACACTATGAAGGTTTCAGTTGACTACGACATCTGTGCATCAACAGGATCGTGCATGCAAGTCTGCCCCGAGGTTTTTGAGGTTCGTAACGACGGATACCTCTATGTTCTGGTGGAGAACCCAAGCGAAGAACTGCGCGAAAAAGTTGAGCAGGCTGCAGATCTCTGTCCGACAGCCGCGATCACGGTTGAAGGCTGAGTTCGCTTCGTGGGATTCCACGACAAACTGACGACAGCGTGGGCTCGTAGCGGCTCAATGTTGTGCGTTGGGCTTGATCCTGATCCAGAAAAAATTCCTTCCCATTTAGCCAACGACCCAGAAGCAATCTTTCGCTTTTGCGCCGAGATCGTTGACGCCACGGCCGATGTGGTCTGTGCCTTCAAACCGCAAATCGCCTATTTCTCGGCCATTGGAGCAGAACAACAACTGGAAAAGCTATGTGCTCACATTCGTCAGCAGCATCCGCATGTGGTGCTGATTCTCGATGCCAAACGAGGCGATATTGGGCCCACTGCAGAGCGCTACGCGCACGAAGCCTTTATGCGTTATCAAGCAGATGCGGTGACCGTCAATCCCTACCTCGGTACAGATTCTCTTGAGCCCTTTTTGGAACACTCAGGCAAGGGCGTGATCGTGCTCTGTCGCACCTCGAATCCCGGTAGTGGGGATCTACAGATGTTGGACACGGGCAGTGGACCGCTCTATCAGCAAGTATCGCAGATGGCCAATGATCGTTGGAGCAAAATGGGTGAGATTGCCCTTGTTGTGGGTGCCACCTACCCAACCGAATTAGCAAAAGTGCGCAGCATCGTTGGCAACATGCCACTGTTGGTACCCGGCATTGGCGCTCAGGGCGGAGATGTTGCGGCAACTGTCGCCGCCGGTCTTGATTCGCACGGCACTGGGATGATGATCAACTCATCGCGCGCCATCCTGTATGCCTCAAAAGGAAATGATTTCGCAGCCGAGGCGCGACGCGTAGCCATTGCCACCCGCGATGAAATTGCTCAGGCTGTTAATGCGTGAACGCTGATAATTCCAGGTGCTGCCCGCAACTCTGCCAATACTGAATCTGGAACCGCTCCCGATGTAGCAATAACCATTAACGCCGTACCTGCCGTTGGACTTCGACCGACATCCATATTGTTGATGTTCACGCCCGCATTGCCGAGCAAGGTTCCCACAACGCCAATCACACCTGGTCGGTCATCGTTACGGACCACCAACATGTTGGCGGCGGGTGGAACATCAGTGGCGTGATCTTCAATCATCACCAAACGTGCCTCGCTGTTGCGACCTGTCAGGGTGGCAGAGATGCTGTGGCCTTCTGTGCGCAGAGTGATCAGATTGACAAAGTTGTGCGAATCTCTCCCAGATGTTTCGCGCACTTCAACGCCTGCGTTCTTCGCAAGTTGCGGAGCATTGACATACGAAACGGGCTCATCGCTCAATGCACCAAAGAAACCCTTCAGGGCACTCAGACTCAAAATACGATTGTCGTACTGACCGATTTCGCCTTCGGCGATGATTTCCAGTTGTTTGGGCATGCCTCCCACGAGGGACGCAAATAAACGACCGAGGCGCTCGGCGAGAGGCAAGTACGGACGCAATGTTTCGTTGGCTTCAGCTGCTGAAACATTGACTGCAAACGGCACGAAATCGCCAGCCAAAGCCAACTTGACCATATCGGCGATGGTGTCACCAGCTTTATCTTGCGCCTCGCGGGTACTGGCTCCAAGGTGTGGCGTCACGACAACATTGTCCAGGGCGAACAATGGACTGTCTGTGCATGGCTCAACATCAAAGACATCTAACGCTGCTCCAGCAATTTGGCCCGAGCGAACTGCGTCAGCGAGAGCGGCTTCATCAACGATGCCACCCCGAGCCACGTTGATGACGCGCAGATTTGATTTTGCTTTGGCAAGAACCTCGCGACCGATAATTCCTTTGGTCTCTTTGTTCTTCGGCAAGTGCACGGTAATGAAATCACTTTGGGCAATCACTTCATCAAGACTCAACATTTCGACGCTCATCTGCCGAGCGCGCTCTTCGGAGACGAATGGATCGTAAGCCACAAGTCGCATGCCGAAAGCCAAAGCGCGTTGAGCGACCAACTTTCCGATGCGACCGAGACCGATCACTCCGAGGGTTTTGTCGGCGAGTTCGACGCCTTCCCATTTGCTACGTTCCCAACGTCCTGCTTTCAGAGCAGCATGCGCCTGGGGCACATTGCGCGCTGAGGCCATCAGCAATGCCATGGTGTGCTCGGCGGCAGAAACAATGTTGCTCTGTGGAGCGTTGACAACCATCACGCCGCGTCGGGTCGCGGCTTCAACATCCACATTGTCAAGGCCGATACCTGCACGACCAACCACGATCAACTCATCGGCATGTTCTAGAGCCTCTGCGGTCACCTGTGTGGCTGAGCGAATAATCAGGGCATGAGCCCCTTTGAGAGCCACTAAGAGTGTCTCAGGAGTGAGATCCAGTTGAACATCGACGGTATGTCCAGCGGCCCGGAGACGGTCAAGACCACCATCGGCGATTTCTTCGGAAACAAGTATGCGTGCCATAGATACCCATCATGTTGGTCGCTGAGGGCACTTACTGACGAACGCATTTGACATTTCGTTCAAAACTCTCGTCACAGGGGGTTTCTTGTCACCCTCTAGGCTCATTTCATGACCTTGACGACCATTCGTCCCCTCACCGGACTTGACGACATGGACAATCTGCGTTCGACCGCCCAATCAGTCTGGGGGGCAAACGCAGCCAACATGGTTAGTTCGGATTATCTGATGGCCCTATCGCATTGTGGGGGCTATATCGCCGGCGCATATTCACCCGATGGCTTGATGATCGGATGTTCATTTGGAATGTTGGCTCGCCATCGCGGAGATTGGTGTTTGCATTCGCACATCACTGGAGTGCTCCCCAGCATGCAAAATACAGGCATCGGCACCCTCATCAAACAACATCAGCGAGAGTGGGCCATTGACAACGACTTGTCCGCTATTACTTGGACTTTCGACCCGCTAGTGCGACGCAATGCCTGGTTCAATATTGCCCACTTGGGTGCCGAAGCAGTTGAGTTTCATGAGAATTTTTACGGACCTCTGAATGATGACATCAACGGTGACGATGAGACTGACCGACTTCTCGCGCGGTGGGACATTCGGCCCTCATGGAGACAACCTGCCCCGAATGCGCTTTCATTACTGATCCCAACTCCACCCGATATTGTGACACTGCGAACTACTGATCCTGAGGCAGCACGCCATTGGCGACGTACCATGCGAGAGCAACTCAGTGATGCTTTGATCACCCACGAGATTTGCAGTTTTACCAGCGATGGTTCATATGTTCTGAGTCGAAAGATAAGTGATGATTGACGATCTGAAGAAAATCATTATTCGCGCGATTGAACTGCGGAGAATCTCCCTGCCTTTGGTGACCCCTTTTCGCACATCATTTAGTACTGAGACTCATCGCGATATTTTATTAGTACGCGTGGAAACCGACGATGCTGTCGGTTGGGGCGAATGTGTCTCTGGAAACGAACCCCTCTATTCCAACGAATATGTTGAGGGTTCCCAGCAAGTAATGATTGATCACTTGATTCCGCGTCTATTCGCTTTTCGGAGCAGAGCAATGTCCGCCCATGATGTGGCGCAGATTCTTCGACCTGTCAAAGACCACCGCATGGCCAAGGCGGCTCTCGAAGCTGCCATTCTCGATGCTCAACTTCGCGAAAACAATGTCTCGTTAGCCACTCATCTCGGATCTATCCAAGAACTCGTTCCTTCAGGTGTGTCCGTTGGTATCGCTAACTCTCTTGACGAACTCGTGTCCACAGTCGGTGGCTATCTCGATGAGGGCTACGCGCGTATCAAACTCAAAATTGAACCTGGCTGGGACATTGAACCTGTTCGCCTTATTCGAAAAACTTTCGGTGATCACGTGCCGCTACAAGTTGATGCCAACACCGCCTTCACGCGCGAGGATGGACCGCTACTGGCACAACTAGATCCCTTCAATCTGTTGCTCATTGAGCAGCCACTTCCCGAAGATGACATCACCGGACACGCTCTCATTGCCCGCCAAGTGGGGACGCCAATTTGTCTCGATGAATCCATCGTCTCCTCACACGTGGCTATTGACGCCATCGAACGCGGGGCCTGCTCAATCGTCAACATCAAGGCAGGCCGAGTCGGTGGTTATCTTGAAGCCGTACGAATCCATAATGTCTGCCAACAACGCGGGGTGCCGGTGTGGTGCGGGGGAATGTTGGAAACTGGCATCGGCCGAGCCATGAACGTGGCCCTTGCGGGTCTGCCAAACTTCACCCTCACGGGCGACATTTCAGCCTCTGAACGATTCTGGAAACAAGACATTGTCCAGCAGCCCATTCGCTTGGAGTCTGGTCAGGTGCGCTTGCCCAGTGGTTCAGGCGCAGGATTCGAGATTGACGGCCCATTTTTGAGCGATGTCTCCACGAGTACCATCACGCTGCGCTCCGAGGGCTGATTCAGGACTAAGGTTTGGAACATGACTTATCCTTTTCTCTCCACAACATGGATGGACGCCGCTAAGGCGATCCGTGCCAAGTACGCCGGCCAAGCCCCAAAAATCACTGCGGTCATTCGCATCAATCAGGTGATCACAGATGTGCCGTTTGGTGATGGCACGATCAATTCCTACATGGACACCTCTTCGGGTGAGATGGAAGTTGAACTGGGCGCACTCGAGAATCCAGATGCAACGGTCACCACCGACTGGGCGACGGCGCGGGCGATCTTTGGTCTCAATGATCAAGCAGCGGCGATGCAGGCCTTCATGGGCGGCAAGATCAAGGTTGCTGGAGACATGATGAAGATGATGGCCATGCAAACGTCAATTCCTCAGAGTGATATCACGGCCAAGATTGCCGAAGAAATCAAAAACATCACTGAGTGATTTTTAGTTGTTGCGTTACGGGCGTTTTCGCCCAGTACTCAACTCTTGGGTGTTAAAGCCTTCATCGCAGTCGCAAGACCTTCGATCGTCCAACGATCATCCTGGTTAATCTCTTCAGCCATGACCCAAGTTTGAACGCGTGTCACTTGTCCACCTTGTACGAAAAAAGTTTCGCCGTTGAATTCACACAACTCAGATGCCAAGTAACCCACGAGTGGACTCACATTTGCAGGGTCCCACATATCAAATGCGCCGTCTTTAGCAGCCATCACATCTTCAAGACCTGGAGTAGCCATCGTTAAACGAGTGCGGGCTGCAGGTGCAATGGCGTTGCTCTTCACGTTATAACGCGAAAGTTCCTTGGCACAGATTTGACTGAAAGTGGCGATACCTGATTTGGCGGCACCATAGTTTGCCTGTCCCGGATTCGAGAATAATCCCGAGGTACTACTGGTGTGCACCAAGTTGCGCGCCCGAGTGACTCCTGCCTTGGCCTGCTCACGCCAATAAACAGATGCGTGATGCGTCGGAGCAAAGTGACCCTTGAGGTGAACTTCAATGACTGAGTCCCATTCGTTCTCGGCCATCGAGAACAACATTCGATCGCGCAAGATGCCAGCGTTGTTCACGAGAATGTCAAGATCACCGAATGTTTCAATGGCACTATCAACCATTCGCTTCGCACCAGCCCAATCAGCGACGTTGTCGCCATTAACGATCGCTTCGCCACCCATAGCTTTGATATCGGCCACAGTCTGCTGCGCTGGGGTCATATCTGATCCCGAGCCGTCATTGGCACCACCGAGATCGTTGACCACGACTTTGGCTCCCTGTGAAGCAAACAACAAAGCATGCTCGCGCCCAAGGCCACGCCCTGCTCCCGTGATAATCGCTACGCGTCCGTCAAGTGTTCCCATGGTCATGCTCCTTTTAGTCAGTGAAGTTTAGCCTAGGCGTTCTCGGTCAGCGCCGAGAAAGCCTGTCACGAGCCGTAGTAGAAGATGTCCAAAACGCTGCCGCGCGGTATCTGCTGACCAGCAGTCACCACTTCATCTTCCCAGCGAATAGCGATTGGATAGCCCTTAGTGTCACCCCTGATTTTGCCCAAGGTGAAGCCTGCGTTGACGACTGCAAGACGGACTTGGTCAATCTTCAATGTCTTCAACTGGGGAACTGAAAGCAAATCTGGACCCTTAGAAATTGAGACGGTGACTGCTTTTCCACGGTCCAGTAATTCTCCTGGCAACGGTGACTGGCTACCGACCCCGCCGAGTTCGACCATGATGAAGAATTGATCATCGGCACGGTTGAGGGTGAGATCAAGATCATTCAACATCGTGGTTGCGGCTTCAAGGGTGAGACCCGTGAGATCGGGAATAACACGCGGTGCCGGACCATCGGAGACGAAAATATCAACGGCAGAGCCCTTAATCACCTCTTGTCCCGCAACAAGGTTCGGTTGCAACGAAACTTCCCAGCGCAGAACGATTCCCGCTGGAATATCTTCATCATTCTCTGGGGCCTCAGTACCTAACTTCAATCCACTATTTGTCAAAGTCGCGATCGCTGTTGCGGCATCAAGACCTTTCAATTCAGGAAGTGGCACAGGGGGCGGACCCGTTGACACAATCAACGTGAGTTTCTTGCCGGACTGTAAATCTTTCCCATTCTCTGGTTCAGTTCGGATCACAGATCCAACGGCGATGAGATCGTCAGGTTGCTCAACAGTGACCACCTTCCATTTGAATTCAGTCACCAAATTCGTCGCTTGCCCTTGCTCAAGACCCATCAGATCAGGCACTGGGAAAGATTCTTTTTGCAGTGTATTGAATAGGAAATAACCGCCAGTGATCAGCACTAGTACGGCCAGTGCCGCCATGATCCAACGACCGATCAACGGATTCTGCTGACTCGCTGTTGCAACAACGGTCGTTGCTTCATCTTGCATCTGCTCATCAATAACTTGTGTTTCGCTCCAGTGATCTGTTTGTGGACCACGGGGAATTTCATTTGAACGATCTGGTTCAGGCGGCATACCGAAAATCATTGATGAGACAATTGGGATTGGTGCTGGACGCGGCAATAACGGGGCTGCCTGTACGAGTGCCCTACCCATTTCCAAAGCACTTGAGCGGTCCATCGGATCACTGCGCCCTGCCTTATCAAGAACTGCGGCAAGTCCGCCGAGGTCTGCCGACACGGGGAACAATTTGTCAACTCGAGCGCTCAAGGTTCCGACCACGGAATCTGCCAGGAATGGCACCATGCCAGTCACCGATTCAACCAAGATCAATGCCAATGCGTACGTATCGGCTTTCTCATCAAAGGGCTCACTGAGAGCCTGCTCGGGAGAGCAGTACCGCGCTCGTTCTTGGGAGATCATCGCGTTGTCCTCCCATGCAGACTCGGCGATCACCGAAGAAATACCAATGTCAGCAACACGAACTCGAGCATCTTCGCCGAACATAATCACCGAAGGACGAAGATCATGATGTGCGAGTCCCCGCTTGTGGGCGTAATCCAAAGCTCGACACACCTCAACGCCTACAACGAGCGCTTGGCTAGGTGTCAGCAGACGGTTGCGATCGATCATGTCTTGCAGCGAACCGCCAAGTAGTTGTTCGTGGACGACGTAGACCCGATCGGTCTCCTTCACTGCGGTACGCCCAAAACTTGTCAGGCGGACGATATGGGGATGATCAATCTGACGCATGACGGCGGCCTGCTCCAGCAAAGCCACTCCATTACCGATGGTGAATTCAGCAGAAAAAAGACGAAGTACGACGGTCAACTGAGAGAGCAAGTCAGTCGCCGAATAGGTCGTCGAGGCGGTGACTCGTGAAAGTTCGGTCTCGAGCCTGAATCGACCATCAAGAACTGAGCCGATAAGCGAGTCGGGATCATGGTTTTCAAACACAGACATTGCTTGAAAACTATCGGTTTGTCAGGAATGTGTGACGGTCGCCCCCTGCAGAAAGTGCAAATACCCTGCTCTAGCAGTCAGAATAGCGATGTGAATAATGACCACGACCTGCCAGTCGCACCATCTCGTCG
>CAMAYS010000071.1:0-10260 GCA_945862545.1 Bifidobacterium breve
TCGGCGGTGACTGCCGTCCAGTCGTCATCCCACATATGAAATTGATACGTCCCCAAGGTGATCATCGGTTCAATAGTGAAGATCATGCCTGGCTTCATCAGCATGTTGTTACGCGCGTCGTAATAATGCAGCACTTGCACATCGGAGTGAAATTGTTCGCCGATTCCGTGACCGATGAAGGCGCGTACGACACCGAGACGATGGGCGGTGGCATGATCTTCAATGGCTTTTCCGATATCGCTGAGGGGACGATCTGGTTTGACGGCACCAATGCCAAGCCACAAACATTCTTCAGTGACCTTAACTAAGTTGCGATCGATATCACTCACATTGCCCACGAAAAATGTGGCGTTTGTATCGCCATGAACGCCATTGACATAACAGGTCACATCGAGGTTGATGATGTCGCCGTCCTCAATCACCGTGTCATCGGGAATACCGTGACAGATCACTTCATTCAATGAGGTGCAGACACTTTTTGGATAATGGTGATAGTTCAGCGGGCTGGGGTAGGCGCCGCGTTCAATGGTCAGATCATGGACGAAAATGTCAATGTCATTTGTTGTCATGCCAACTTGGACATACTCGCCCGCCAAACGCAAAATGTCGGTGGCCATGTCGCAGGCGTAGCGCATCTTTTCAATAATCTCAGGACTCTTGACCTTGGGTTCATTCCACCGTGGCACTTCGCCCGTGGCTGCGTACGGAGGCTTGCCGATATGGTCAGGCACAGCGCGCATTGGCGAGATAACACCGGGTGTGATGCGGCCCTCAAGACCCTTATGGCAGCGCTTATATTTGCGGCCCGATCCGCACCAACATTCGTCGTTGGATTGCGGGAGAACCGCTGGTGCTTTCATTCGGCTAGGGGTGCTAGTCACAAGATTTACTCTACCTCGCATGCCCTGAACCATCTGTTTGAGAGTGGGTCCGATGACCTATTCATTGTTAGTTCGCCGTGGTTCAGATTTCTCGGCACACATCAACAAGTGCATGCCGAATGGGGAAAGCGAGTATTTCGATGAGTCAAGGAATCATCCAACGAGGTGGGGTGTATCGCCAACGTCTCGCAACCCTTGGGGCCTCTGTGACTGGAGGCATGAAGCGGCAGGGTATTCGGATTCCAGAGTTTGCCGTTGGATTACTGATCGTGGCCTCGTGTGTGGGCGGGGCTTTGATGTGGCAAAATTCGCAAGATTCAGGTGTGAGTGTGCTGATCACATCGCGATTCTTGACACGTGGCGCGCAAGTTCGAGCCGGCGATCTAGTCACCGCGCATATCAGCAGTGATACCGAGATCGCCCTCTTACCCAGTTCGGCTGCGTCGCAAGTGATTGGTATGCGCGCTTCTTTCGATATCCCTGCGGGTACGCCATTGAATGCCTCGCAACTTATCTCTGTTGCGCCTTTGGGAAAAGGTGAGGGTCTCGCCGGGATCACAGTCACAAGCGGGCAAGCGCCAGCACATCTCTCAGCTGGTGATGATGTGCAACTCATTGCCGTTGATAATCAAAGCGATGGTTCAAAACTCGCCAGCACCATCGCGGGATCGGTACAAGTGTGGGAAATATCTGAACCCGATGCCATGAGCGGTGATCGATCAGTGACGTTACGCGTCGGATTGGCTTCGGCCTCGCAGATGATCGGTCACGACGAACTTCATCTCATCAAGGTGGTGAATTGAGATGACGTTGATCGTCACTGGCACAACTGGCGGACTCACCGATCTCGGGACGGTGTCCCTTCATCTCGCAACTTTGTGGCCTCATCCGGTCACTGTGATTGAGGCAGATCCAGATGGTGGCCGTTTGGCAGCGCGCCACAATTGGGAACTTCGACCTGGGCTCGCTGAGTTAGCGGGTCATCTGCGTACACCGGCAACCTCAACGCTTGACCCCGCCACCCTTTGTCGTGAATATCGACATCACGTCAGCGTCGTTGTGGCTCCACCTTCAGCGGAGCAAGTGATTGCTGCGCTATCTGTGATCGGACCAAACGTGCGCAATATCGAAGAATTCTTAGGTGGCGACATTGTTATTGATGTGGGGCGTGTGCGACCCAATAGTCCGGCTGCTGAACTGATTCGCCAAGCAGATATTCGCCTTCTGATCACGCGCACTGATCTTGACGATGTCGTTGTGCTTGTTCATCGTCAGCAATTACTCAACGATTTCGGTCTCTGGAAGATTCTTGCTGCTGGTGGCAGATACACCGTGAAAGAGTTATCTCAGGCAGTGGAGTTCCCTGTTCTTGCCGACCTCTTGCCTGGCGACCGCAAAAGTAGTGCTTCATTACGAAAAGCGATCACCGCCTTGGCAAACGAACTGCAACCCACTCGCTTATCTAGTCTGGCGGTGGTGTGATGTCGCTAACCCCAGCAGACATTGTGCAGAGAGATCTCATTGCTCAGATGACTGCAGTCTTGATTGATCATCGTCAGAAGCGTCGCGCTCAGGGCCTTGAATCGTCGAGTGCCGATGAATGGGAAGTTGCCCGAGATTTGGCACGACAGTTTTTCGATCAACGCATATCGCAGTCCTTATTGATGGGCACTGCAGATTTGGGATTAGCCAATCAGATTGATCTCACGAAGAAAGCCATTGATGCCGTTCTTGGCTTCGGTCCATTACAAGAACTACTGGATAATCCTTTGATTACCGACATTCATGTACGCGGTTCTTCTCCTGTCTGGGTCAAACACACCGATGGTTCACGTCATGAACTTGATCCAGTGGTGAGCAGTGACGAAGAACTTGTGCGGCTAGTCCGCAATGTGGCCTCACGCTCGCGCAATGGTGAGCGACGGTTTGATGCCTTAGCAGCGGAATGCAATGTCTGCCTTGATGATGGAAGTCGACTCTTCGCGGTGATGGATGTTTCGCAAAAGCCACTGCTAGTGATTCGTAAGCACCAGTTTCATCTCTCTTCTCTAGATGAATTGCGGCGCAATGGTCTGATGTCTCCGACGGTGCATCGGTTTCTGCGGGCAGCCGTTCTTGCTAAGAGAAATATTATTGTCGCCGGTGGTACTGGCAGTGGTAAAACCACATTATTGCGAGCATTGATGAATGAGATCCCGTTTCATGAGCGGATTGTGACCATTGAAGACGCCTTTGAACTTGGCTTAGGAAGATTTGTTCAACTCCATCCAGATCACGATGAGTTGCAGTCTCGTGACGCCAACATCGAGGGTCTCGGTGCGATTTCACTTGCCGATTTGACGCGCATGGCCTTGCGTATGGATCCTGATCGGGTTGTCGTCGGTGAGGTACGTGGTGCAGAAGCCTTCGCGATGTTGATGGCCATGAGTCAGGGGAATAACGGTTCAATGTGCACACTGCACGCCGATTCAACTCGTTCAGCATTTTCCAAACTTGCGGCCTACGTGTCAATGGCAAATACTGGTCTGCCGATAGACGTAGTGAATCTTTTAATCGCCAACGCTCTGCACATTGTTGTGCATATTGAAATGTTCAATGGCCAGCGTCGTATCAGCAGTATCCGCGAGGTAGTGGACTGCGATGGGCCGCGAATTGTTTCTAACGAAATCTTCGTCGCTCATGGTCACGCATGTGCAGAGCCGGCATATCCAATGACCAGCGAGTTACGCGATTTATTAGTGACACACGGATATGACGATGCAGAAGTTGTCCCATTACACATTGTGAGCGGTCGACGATGAATACGATTCTGCGACTTGTATTTGGTTTGGTTCTAGCTACGGGCACGCTCCTTGTCCTGGCTGGATTGCGTGGGGTGGTGGTCATTCGATCGGGAATTCGAGTGCCACGCCCCGCGCGACGATCGGTCGATGAAACAAAGTTGGTTGAAGCACTAGCAGTGTGGACCGAACAGTTACGGGACACTATGGCGGGAGCACGGGGATTAGAACAAGCACTGACCGTCACCGCGGCGACTGCACCGCTAGCGATACGCCCAGCAGTCGAGCAATTGTCGGCACGCTTAGGCTTTATGGCGCTACCAGACGCCGTGCGCCAATTCGCCACAGATATCAATCATCCCTCGGCTGACTTTGTCGTAGCGGCACTCATTACCGCGTCCGAAAATCAAGTCCGCGATGTCGGAGCACTGCTTGGCCATTTAGCAGAGTGCTGTCGCAGTGATGTGCAGATGCGAACGCGGGTGTGGGTGGCGCGAGCCCGCATCCGCAGCGCGGTGCGGATCATTATCGCCGTCGTGGTTCTCTTCGTTGTAGCACTATTGATCTTGAATCCCACGTACTTGGTGGCGTATACCAAGCCGAGCGGGATGATGGCCTTAGGTGTCGTCATTGCAATGTTTGGCACTTCCTTAGTGATGTTGCAACGCTTGGGTCGCTTTACTATCTCGCCGCGTTTCATCGCTCGCCCTATGTCTGACGTGGCGTCATGATCTTTTGGGGTGTGGGCGCTGGTCTCGGTGGGTTATTGATCCGCCAATCTCTACGTCGTCCCGCCTTAGCGACAGTTCTCCCCAAGTACGGCTCAGGAGCAACGGCGAGCCGCTCACAGATGCAGTTACTGGTCAGACTCATTGAAAAACATTTCTCGGTCTCAACATCTGATCTAGCAATGTGTGATCGAACTCTGACCGAGGTCACCACCGAGCGGCTATTAGGTGCTCTCATCGGAGCGGCTCTACCACTGGCAATGTTGGTGCTGACAACTTTAGGTGGGGCTGGATTACCGCTATCACTGCTGATGGTGTGTTCGTTGATTCTCGCAGTCTTAGGTTTTATCTTGCCAGTGATTGCGTTACGCACTCGCGCATCGGCTCGACGGCGTGAATTCAGAACAGCATTATCGGCTTTCTTGGATTTGGTATCAATCATGTTGGCTGGCGGCGCTGGGATCGAAACGGCCTTAGTGAGTGCATCTCGAGTTGGGGACGGAGAAACATTCACCAGGATTGCTGATGCCTTAGATGTTGCACGTTCACGTCGTCAGTCACTGTGGGAAGTGTTGGCAGTTGAGGGCGAGCGACTGGGCATTGAAGAGTTGCCCGAGTTGGCTGCCACGATTCGTCTTGGTGGTGAGCAAGGTGCGCGGATGACGGCGTCTTTAGTTGCAAAAGCCTCATCCATGCGATCCAAGCAGTTGGCCGAGATTGAGGCTCAAGCGAATTCGGCGACGGAGCGCATGGGCTTACCGATGGTTCTGCTGTTCTTGGGATTCTTGGTTCTTCTTGGCTACCCAGCATTACAAATGATTAATTCCGGATTTGGTTCTCAATAAACAAACACAAGGAAAAGGAAAAGATATGGAAAACTTCAAGCAACTATGGCAGTACTACACCATTCGTTTACAGGCGTCCCAGGAAAGTGATCGTGACCGTGGCGAAGTCAGTGCCACAACAGTGGTCATGGCTGCAGCACTGATCGGTTTGGCCATTTCAGTCGGGGTCATCGTTTCTGGCAAAGTCAGCACTAAAGCCAACTCACTGAACCTGGGCTGAGATGTCCTTGAGCCAACGAGACAAAGGTGAGACCTCGGCGCAAGTTGTTTTAGTCGTGCCGGTGATCATCCTGATCTTGATGTTGGCCATTCAAGCTGGACTTTATTTTCACACCTCAAATGTCGCGGGTGCGGCGGCGGCCCAAGGTGCAACCGCCGCATCCTCGGTGAATATCGCGAGTTCAGTTGCGGTTCAGCTTGGTCAAACATCGGCCAGCAATTTTGTGACGGCCGCTGGGGCGCAATTATTTGCGACACCGCTCGTCATCATCAGCGCAGGGATGGTGAGTGTGACAGTGCAGGTCAAAGTTCCGCGGATTATCCCGTTCTTTTCTAGTTCTGTTGGTCGATCAGTGATTGAGCCACTTGAACGTTTCACTTTTGAGGTCAATCGATGAAAAGTGATCGGGGCAGCGCGGCAGTGGAGATGGTCTTGCTGACACCCGTATTGGTGATGTTGATGATCTTTGTGGTGCACGCTGGTCGCGCTGGTGAAGGACTGAACGAATTACGCCATGCGGCTGATCAAGGTGCGCGGGCGGCCTCGTTAGTCGCACCTTCAGGTATGAATGTTGTGGCTACAAATGCTGTGGTCAAAGACTTGACCTCATCGGGCTTATCGTGCGTCAACCCGGTGGTCTCCACGATCTATCTGAAACTGGGGAATACCGGTTCGGTGACCGTCAACGTGACCTGTCGGACCTCCACTGCTGGTCTCTCGCTACTCGGAGCCAATACCGTGAGTTTGCAGGCGTCATCAACTGAGGTAGTTGACCGCTATCGAGCCGGCGACTGAGATGGTCCCTATTCAGTCCCGAGATAAGGGTGTGATCACAGGTTTCGTGGTGGGCTTAGTTCTCTCATTCACTGCCGTTGCCGGCTTGGCAGTTGATAGTGGGCGAATTGTGTCGGCGCGTGTATCGGCTAGTGATCATGCAGAAAACGCTGCGCGCGTGGGTGCACAAGAGGTCACACTTCTGCGGCTCGGTTGGCGATTCCTTGATCCAGCAGCGGCGAAAACGGCGGCCCAACAATATTTGCAACGTTATGGCCTGGTGGGAGATATCACTGTGGGATATCGCACGGTCACGGTCACCGTGCGAATGACTCAGGCCACAACACTATTGCGCTTGGTGGGTATTTCGAGTCGCACCGTGTCGGCAACGCGCACGGCCGAGATCTTTGATTCATGAACGCTCAGAACTTTCGCATGGTTTTATGGATCTGCCTAATCACAATTGTGTTCTGTGGTGTGCGAATCATTGTCGCTGTGTTCGGTGCCTTATACCGATATGTGCGCCATGGTGACGATCACGTCCGTCGTTCTCAGTCGTGGACAGGCCGATTGATTTCCTATCTGATGTTGATCACTCCATTGATGACAATCGAATCCTTTGGACCACACCGCTTGGCTCTCGCTCAGGATGTCGGACAAAACCTTGATGATGAAGAGAACTGTGAAGTACCACTTGGTGCTAGTAAGAATCACCTCGGGCGAAATGCATTTTTAGTTTCTCTCGCCGTTGGCGTGGGAATTTTGTTCCGCTTGCGCTCTCAACGACAAGTTGCTGCTCGCCAAGATCTTGAGGTGCCTCCTCTATCGTTAGAGTTTGAAGCACAGATCGATCGTTCAGGAGAAGAACTTTCTTTGGTTCGACTCGATCTGGCCGTTCGTTCGCTATTCGTTCACGGTCATCAGGGACTACGAATGTTGGTGCATGGGACCGATGGTCTGATCCGCGCAGAGTTCACCCATGAATTATTGGCGATCGCTCCATGGACTCAGTGCAGCGGTCGGGTGATTGAATTGTCAACGGAGACTTCGCTCGAGACCTTGGCATTATTTACAAGTGGATCGCCGAGTCCGACACCATTACTGATTCCCATTGGCCAAACATTGGCTGGAGACGTGTGGATCAACCTCGATGAGGTCAAGACTTTTGGTATCTCGTGCCAAGGTCCACACGGTGACGCGGTGTGGAGAGGAATCTGTCAGTCACTCTCATTGTCACCGTTTGCATATGACGTTTCTATTGTCAGTGATGAAGTGCAGCAATTACCAGCACGACGTGTCATCGTTGAACGCCAGACAGAGAAAGTTGGCGCTTTAGCCCACAGCCTTCATGCCTTTGAATCGCCGAGTGTGTTGTTGCTTGAAAGTGATGAACACTTTGATCAGTCAACGGTCTACCGTGGTGAGATTGCCGAGGGCGCTTATGGGTTGGAGTTCGCTGATCACGGTTGGGTTCTTCAACCGCAAGGAGTCGCCATCACACCGATCGGGTGTGAGGTGGATGAGGTTGAACTCATCAAGTCATTGTTGGGTGAAGGTGAAGCAGTTTTTCCCTGGCCCATTGAACGTTGGAGACATGACGAGGCTCGACATCAAGCCATTGATGCATTGTTGCCGCCATTTAGTTTTGTGGCGTCTGTTTTGGGAGCGCCCGAGGTGCGACATATTTCTGGTCGACGAGTCATTTTTGAAAAGGCCAAGAGTGAGGAATTGGTTTTGTGGTTGGCCATGCATCCGACTCAGCGAAGACGATCGCTGGCGCGTAGCGATATGTGGAATGTGCCAGTGAAGGACGCGACCTTTTCTAATATCACCTCCGATGTGCGACGCAGTTTGATCGTGGCTCAATTACCACCTGAAGGCGAGCAATGGTTGGGAGTCACGATGACCGATGAATTGGCGTTGCATGCGGGGATCATCAGCGATGTGGATATTCTGCGCGCCTGTGTTGAGCATGCGCGGCGTTGGCCTGAAGATGGGGGGATCGAGGTTCTGCGTCATGGGTTGGGCCTAGTGCGTGGAGCGTCATTTGAAAGTTGTCTATATATATGGAGTGATTCCACGGGATTGACGACCGAGTCGGCCATTTTGGTTGTGCGTGCTGCGCAGATGCTGGCTGAGATGTGTGCCGAAGTCGGCGATGTTGACGGTGTCTATTGGGCCACGGCGAAGGGACTATTGGCAGTTCCAGGTCACGAAGACTTAGTGGCCACGCGGCTGCGGTTGCAATCCGAGCGAGGAGACACGGCGGCCCTGCACTCGGAATGGCAGGCATATTGTCGGGTTGTCGCTCACGATCCGTGGGGCCAAGGCGAACCTAGTGTGAAGATGCTGTCGTTATGGCGCGAACTCCGAGCAAGTGAGTCATACTCAAGTAGTACCGCTGGTAGCATATGAATATGAAATTGAGCGTGAGCATTCCCGATCAAGATGTGGAGTTTTTGGATCAATATGGTGTCGAGCAGGGAATCAATTCTCGTTCGGCTGTTCTTTTGCAGGCCATCCGACTCTTACGTACTAGCCAACTTGGGCCGGCCTACGCCGAAGCCTGGTCTGAATGGTCGTTGAGCGGGGATGAAGATTTGTGGGACACAACTTCAGGCGATGGTGTTGAGTAATGCGCAGGGGAGAAATTCGCCTCGTTGATTTTGAACCATCTTCTGGACAGGAAGCGAATAAGCGCCGCCCAGCAATTTTAGTTTCCAATGATGCGGCCAATTCCATGGCCCAGACTTTGGGGCGGGGTGTCGTGACGGTGATTCCGCTGACGTCCAAGACAGATCGCGTCATGCCGTTTCAGGTTTTGTTGCTTGCATCTCAAACTGGGTTGCCGAAAGACTCAAAAGCACAGGCTGAACAAATTCGATCGGTATCTATCAGTCGGGTGGGCAAACTCATGGGAACGGTGACGCCAGCACAGATGAATGCTGTGGATGCAACGCTTCTCATGCACCTTGGACTGTGAATGACCTATGAATCAAGTTCTGGGAGAATCTCTGGGGCCGCCAAACTTCTGGTTTGGACATCAATTGATTTCAAAGTGTCAATCTCTTTACCTTGAACAACTTTGAGATCGCGGAACTTGCGCAGAGTGGGCAACATGCGTCCTTCAAGGGAACCAACCATGTCGTTGTAGGCCGTTGTTGCCGTACTGAGATTTGTCCCCATTTTTCCGACGTGGGTCAGCACGACGCCGACTCTTTCGTAAAGCTCGGTGCCCAGTGCGGCCACTTCTTTGGCGTGTTCAGCAATGCTGTGTGCCTGCCATCCTTTAGCTACTGCAAATAATAAAGCCAGTAAGTTCACAGGCGATGCAACCAATACTCGGTTTTTCATGGCGTCATCCAGCAAACTCGGATCAGAACGCATGGCGTCGGAGACGAAGCCCTCGCCTGGAATAAACATCACAACAAAGTCGGGAGATTGTGGAAACTGGTTCCAGTATTTCTTGTCTGAAAGTTTTTTCATGTGATCGCGCATCAAACGGGCGTGATTTTTTAACTCGATTTCTTTTGTTGCAACATCGGTTGCGTCTTGCATACGCAGATAAGCCGAGAGTGGGGCCTTGGAATCGATCGCAATCATTGCGCCATTTGGGAGGCGAACAACGACGTCAGGCCGTTGGTCTGATTCACCTTCGCCGCCGGTGAACTGTTCGGTGTAATCACAATAGGACTCCATGCCGGCTAATTGAATGACGTTACGCAATTGGTTTTCGCCCCAAGAACCGCGAGCTGTTGGTGACTTGAGAGAGTTGGTCAGGGTTGTTGTTGTGCTTTGCAACGTGGTGATTTGAGTCGCTAGCTGTGAGATCGTGCCCTGTTCTTGGCTATACGTTGTTTGGAGTGAGTTGACTGAAGCCGATAAGCCCTTGATCTGTTCTTCAAAAGGGGCGAGTATTGACCGAGTTTTACCCTCAAGGGTGGCGGACTGCGCTGCAAAGAATTCCGCGCTCTGTTGCGATGTGGCTTGAAGAGTTTCCTGAGCAGTTTTACGCATCTCGGCTTCGACAGC
>CAMAYS010000072.1:0-10183 GCA_945862545.1 Bifidobacterium breve
ACGCTGTACATGTGCGAGTCAAAAAGCGCACGATTGGAGAGGCGAAAACGCTTGGAACGATTCGCTTGCTGCCCGTAGGCCTGAATCACGCGCACGCCTGTGATTCCTTCTTGCAACGTTGACAAGTTGTTGCCCACATTTTCGCGCACGTCAAGATAGGCATTATTGGAAATTCGTTGAAACTTGATAGACGCCACAATCAATACCGGTAAGACCACCATCGCCACAATCAGCAACTGCCAGGAAAGGACCGCTAACAAAACTGTGGCCAGAATCAAGAGCAAGAAAGCTGAAACAAACTGAAGTAACCCAAATTGAACGAGTTCACTCATTGACTCAATGTCGGCAGTCATTCGTGAAACTAAAACGCCAGCTTTTTCGCGATCAAAAAAAGCCATGGATTGCTTCTGGAGTTTGCCGAACACCGTGATCCGCAGTTCGCGCAGGAAACCTTCACCAGCACGGTTGATAGCAATAAATTGCAAGCGCGCTGTGATGTACCCAACGATCACGACAAGAACATAAAGTGCCACGGTGCGATTGAGCGCCGACCCATTCTTGGTACGGATCCCATGGTCGATGCCGTAGCGAACCAAAGTCGGACCCGCCAATGTCACCAGTGTGCCCACGAAAACAAAACCCAGCGCAGACAGAAATAAACGCCGTTGAGCACGAGCCATCACAAATGCCCGTCGAAGCACCTTCAGTGTTTGGACGCGATCCAATCGATCCGCTTCACTGACCGCAGACATCCCCCACATCAGTTATCCACCTCAGAATCGCTGTCGCTTTCTTGCCAACCAGCAAGAACATTCTGATACCGCTCGTCGTTCAAAAGTAATTCTTCGTGAGTTCCTACTGCGACGACACGACCTCCATCAAGCAAAACCACGGAATCGGCCAAAGCAATAGTTCCAGCGCGATGGGCGATCACGATCGTCGTTCGACCCTTCATCACAGTGGCCATGGCTTGACGAATTTCATGCTCCTTTGAGGGATCCACGGCCGAGGTTGCATCGTCGAGCACCAAAATGCGCGGGTCCGAGACTATGGCGCGGGCAATGGCGATTCGCTGCCGTTGACCACCAGATAAGGAGTATCCGCGCTCACCTAGAATGGTGGCGTATCCGTGAGGTAATTCAAGAATGAAATCGTGCGCTCCAGCCAATTTGGCAGCGCGTTCAACAACTTCTGGGCTGGCATCAGGTTGGGCAAAAGCTATGTTGTCGAAAACTGAATCATGAAACAAAAATGTCTCTTCAAAGACGATGCCCACCGCAGTCCGCAAATCATTGAGTGACAAAGCGCGTATGTCAACTCCGTCAATTTTGATTGAACCTCGTTGGACATCGTGGAAGCGTGTGAGCAAACGTACGATCGTAGATTTTCCCGAACCCGTGGCACCCACTAAGGCCACCGCGCTACCTGGCGCAACACTTAAATTGAAGCCATCAATAATGGGTGCGTTATCTCCGTAACTGAAGATCACATCATCAAATTGCAATTGACCGACGGATTGCGTCTGCGATCCACTAGGAAGTTCGAGTGCAACGACTGGATCAGTAATCAAACTTGGTGTGTTCAACACCTCGTTGACCCGCATGAGAGCGACTGAGGCTCGCTGGCCGAGTGCCACCGTCATCGCTAAGTTACGTAACGGCCAGATCAGCATGGTGATGTAGGCATTAAATTTCACTAAATCGCCCACGGACATCTGGCCGTTAATCACCCGATGGCCACCGATACCAAGAACCGCAATCAGTCCAAGCGAAGGCAAAAGATCTAAGGCTGGCAAGAAACGACTACGAATCTTGGCGGCGATCAAGGAAACGTTCCAGATGTCGTCAGCTTCTTGAAGCAGTTTGTTTGCTTGAACCTTTTCAGCGCCGAACCCTTTAATCACGCGCACTCCAGCGACGCTTTCTTCAACGACGGTCGCCAATTGCGCTTGCTCTTGTTGCACCTCTAAAACGACAGGATGGATATCGCGCGAAAAACGACTGGCAAGAATGGTGACAACTGGAAGTGGCGATAAAGCAACCAAGGCCAGAACAGGCTGCGAACTGATCAGCAGCACGACGATGGCGATGACCATTGCCAAGTTAGACAAAGTGATCGGAATCATCACCACGAAAGCCTGCAACTGCTGTAGATCGGAGGAAGCACGACTCATGATTTGCCCTGTTTGCATACCGTCGTGATATCCCACGTGCAAATGCAACAAATGATCAAAAATTTTCTCGCGAAGACGAGTCTCAATCCAACGACTTTCGCGGAACGCATACCAGCGACGCAAAGATGTGAAGATTCCGGCAATGACGCCAGCCCCAACAACTAGGCCCGACCAGAACCACAAACTTTCGTTCCCTTCAATGCCGCGGTCGATGCCCATCTTGGTGAGTTGCGGCACCGATACTTTGCCTGCCGCCCAAAACACTCCCACCAGAACTCCGAGAATCAAGCCTCTCTTTTGCTCAAAAAGGGCGGTCCTGAGCAGTTTCCACCCCAGCGACGAATCACTGAGGGGTTCTTTTACTTCTACTGCCACGGTGACAAAACTAGTTCCTGCATCCGTCATTCTCCCCATTGCGAGCCTCTTGAATCCCTGCCACACCCGTCAGGCATTCTTCATTCATGGATATCAAGCAGCACATATCGGCGATCCCCGCAGAAGCACCAAAGCAATTGCAATTCAACGGAATCGGCACCCCGCAACCTGTTATCAATCCGCGTTTTGTTTTGTCCGACGAGGTATGTCGCAATGGACTACGACATACCGCCGAAATCCGTCAACGCTTATTGGCCAGCGCTCAAGAGAGAGCCGCTTCATCAACCGGCACTGGGTGATAAAGCTTTCACCGATTCCCAGTAGTTCAATTCTGGGTCGAGTGCCAAAATTGCGAGGGAACTCGTTGTCACGCCGTTGTCAAAGTACTGCTGAATCTTGGCCCGACACTGAGCTGGTGAACCGTGAATCAGAATGTCATCAACGACTTCGTCGGGTATCGCTGCCAAAGCAGCCTTGCGATCTCCCGCCTTCCAAGCGTCCCACATACCTTGCAACTGTGGTCCACGACCTAACCAGCGATGGAACTCGGCATACACCGGAACATTCAGATATGCAGCAATAGCGAAACGTCCAGCGGCGCGCACAACATCGGTGTTCTCACTTGGGCACACAAAAATACGCGCCACGATTTCTCGTTCTTGCCCACCAGCCGCGCCGTTGACAACCTCTGCCACGCGTTTGACATCAGTCGGCGAAAGCCAGTTGATGATTGCTCCATCGGATTCCCGCCCCGCTAAACGCAACATCCCCTCACGCAGGGCGGCAACCAAAATCTTCGGCTTGATCTCTGGACGAACGCCCAATTTGAAACCATTCACTTCAAAAGTGTCATAAGACTTGGCTACCTTTTCACCAGACAACGCATCGTTCAAAAAGCGAACAACATCGCGCACCTTTTTGTACGGCTCAACAAAGGGAACACCGTTCCACTTCTCGACAATGACATTGCTACTTGAACCAATTCCAATGGCGAAACGACCAGGAGCGGCATCTGCCATGCTGGCCACGCTTTGCGCAAAACAAGCTGGCGAGCGCGTATACGCGGGAACAATTGCAGTGCCCAATCGCAGTCGCGGTTCCCAAGCCGCTGCCATCGCCAAAGGTGTGAAAGCGTCGGCACCATCAGACTCGGCTGACCAAATGTCGGTGTAGCCCATATCCGCTAACTCATTGAGGCGCTCACGATGAGTGTGCAGATGACCAGGGAGTGGAACCGTCATACCGGGACGGCGAGGTAACGAGGAAGGTGCAGATGTCATGACTTCATTGTTGCCGACAACAACCCCCATCAAAGACTTGGGCTATTTCTTCGCCTTACCAGCGGGACCCGGGCCAGGCATATCGCGCCAAAAGCGCACGATGCAACTTTGACTGGCCGTGGCCATCAGTGTCCCATCCTCGGCAAACATGTGCACGAGACCATGACCGAAACCGCGCCCAACCATATGAATCCGAATGTCAAGCAAGACCCATTCGGTCGGCACCAAGGTTCCGATTCGCAAGGTGTTGTCCAAACTATTTCCGCCACCGCGAATGCCCAGCGACTGTCCGACACCCATGGGCACAAAGTCACCCAGGATCGCCAGAGTTGCGGCGTCGATACCCTCAATCACTTCAGGTATTCGCGACCACAACAAAACTTGTCCATCACCTGGCGTCCCATCAAGTTCTTCTATTTCTTCACGACCCTTGATGATCCGCTGATCCATACGACCACTAACCGTGCCCGACCAATCCAAAACATGGGGACGCTCCTTGCACTCATGCGGGCGAGGAATATCAGTTGGCATTTTCTCCCACTGACCACTGGCCTCAAGATCACGATCCCCCAAAGCAGCATTCACAGTCAAGATCTCGCGATCACCGACATGGCAGACCGCACGAGCTTGAGTGATCTGATGACCATGGACTGCGAGAGTCACATCAATGTCCATCACCTCGCCAGGCTTGGCGTAGGACAAATACTGAGCGGTCGCCCACACGGCTCGCCGACCAGATGTACCCTCCATGGCTGCTACGGCAGCGCCGAGACCACAGCCACCATAGAGAAAGCCTCCGCCTGTTGAGATCCCAGTCACCACGGGAAGAACCCAACGATGGGGATTGTGCGTGGCTTGTAAACCCAAGAACTGTCGGCTATCCATTGTCGTGAACTCTAGACGGCGACTAGCGTCTCAACCCATGGCTGTGACTTCTCACTCAGGATCAAATTCAAATTCCGCATCAACATGGCAAGGTGATGCCTGCTCGTTGGTGGAGGCCTTTCGCTCGGGCGAGCGCTCCCCCGTTGAAGAACTGGACGCCACATATGCCGCCATCGCCTCAAGCGATCTCAACGCCTTTGGACATCTCGATCAAGAACGCGCCTATGCCGCCGCACGTTCAGCAGATATCAACTTGCCCTTTGGTGGCGTTCCGATCGGCGTCAAGGAACTTGATCAGGTAGCGGGTTGGCCAGATACCGAAGCCTGTGTGGCACTCAGTGACATCGTCGCCGATTTTTCATCGGTCATGGTTGAGCGTCTCGAAACTGCAGGGGTTGTCCTCATCGGTCAAACGACGGCCAGTGAGTTCGGTGGCGTCAATGTCACGCGCACTGTGATGCATGGAGCGACTCATAATCCTTGGCAGCATGGGCGTACACCCGGTGGTTCATCGGGTGGTAGTGCTGCTGCCGTTGCAGGAGGTCTGGTCACATTGGCTACTGCTGGCGACGGCGGTGGATCTATCCGAATTCCCGCAGGCTTTACTGGCCTTGTTGGATTGAAGGCCACATACGGACGCATCCCGCGCGCTCCCAAAGTTCAACTGGGAAATATCACCACTGTCACTGGTTGTGTGTCTCGTAGTGTGCGCGATACGGCACGTTGGTTCGATGTCACGTCTGGCCATGACCCACGCGATCCACTCAGCCTGCCTTCGGTTGCGGCGTGGGAACCACATCTTGGAACTTTCACCGATGCTCTGCGCGGACTTCGAGTCGCAGTTGTCCCCGACTGGGGTGGCGCAGTGGTCTCACCAAAAATGTGGGAAGTGCTGAGCGCTCACGCTGATCGTTTAATCAAAGAGCACCAATGGAAGCGCCTTGACATTGACACAACAGTGCCGAGCATGGGTGCCGCATGGAGTATCAGTGGCATGCTCTCCATCCACGCCCAACTTGGTGAGCGTTGGCCCGACTGCGCTGATGTACTCACACCTGAAATTAGTTTTGGCTTAGCAAGCACGATGGAGCGTTATGGCCCCGAAGCCCGTGCTCGCATTGAGTCTCGGCGGACCGCTGTGAATGAACGTATGGCTGAGATATTTCACGTCGCTCATGGAGTTGATCTCGTGATCGCTGCATCCAACCCCGATGTGGCATTTGCGGCTGAGGGTCCCCTGCCATCGAAATTTGGCGGCGTTCACGGAGGTGCAGGGAACAACGGTCGCTTGACCTTCCCCGCCAATATTCACGGCAACCCCGCTATTTCCATTCCCTCGGGCTTCGTCGATGGTCTTCCTGTTGGCTTGCAAATTGTGTCGCGCCATTTCACTGAACAACTCCTGCTTGATATCGCACTCGGTGTTGAACGCAACCAACCGTGGCCACTCGTTGCTTAAAGAGTCGTGCTTAACTCAAACGCTGAAGCCGAAATTTTCTGTGTTGTTCTCGCCGCCGAAGGCGGCGAGAACAACACAGAAAAAATTAAATAGATAAATAGATAAATAGTTAAAAAGCCCGCACGGGACGGACGTAGAACGTGAAGCCCTTGAAGTTGAAGTTCTGATAGCCGGAACTGAAATCCTGGAACCACGCGTAGATGTCGAAGTACTCAGAAGAACTCCAATAGTAGTCAGAAGAAAAACCACCAATTGCTGTCTGCTGGATATACATCTGATTCAACTCATCTTTCGATGGTAAAAACCAGTCGGATTGGTCACCCAACACCAAATCGTCCGCAAGATCGGCTGCGATACCGGCATCCGTACAGCCATTCACAATTGCGGTCGTGTTCTGTTCACCAGTCCCAATCACTAGCCCATCAGCACCAGTAATCGGAGTGCCGTAACAGCCCCACGTAGCTCGCGGGTCAGCAGTCGTCCCGTCACAGTTGTTTTGCCAGCCGGCACACGCCGCCTCTAAAAAGCGGCCCCACGACTGAACTGATCCAGCATCATAAAACACGATGCCACCACCAGGCCCCGTATCACCCACATTGTAAAGAACAGGTGCAAGCGTCGTCGTTGTCGTTGTTGGTGCAAGCGTCGTCGTCGTTGGTGATGATTTTCGAGTGATTATTTTTGTTGACGTTTTCGCCGGATACTTACCTGACCTAGCGATCTTCAACGTCAACGTGCACGATACACCTGTACCCATCGTCAATTTCGTTGGCTTACTTGTCGGCGACAAGACACACGAACCCGTTTTCGACCATGTCTTGACACCTTTCGAATTCGTTGAAGCAACAGCCGACAGGTTCTTCTCCTGACCCGCCGTCAAAGACGACACCTTCCACGTCACCGTCGTCTTCGTCGCAGCTGCCACAGAACTAGCAGTCACACCACCCAACAATCCAGCCACAACCAACACCACAACCACAGCCCGACCACGAACACCACGCACAAAACCAAACATCACAAAACCCCCCAACGGCATCCACTGATGATGGACATCCGCTGACCCGACCATACACCCTCAGCAACTGGAGCAATTACCGACACAACCAGCCAACACCCTGCCACTTAGGAAAAGGACAGGTTTTGATTCTCGATGATCGCTGCAGTTGGGACATTTTCTACTTTCCACAACGCCTCGCCAGTCAATTGCGTACTGGACCACGATGGGTCAACTCCAGAGCGCAAGATCAAACCTGCGGGGCCGACTACTTCCCAGAGGACTGCGGCATTCGGACCATGCCATCTCACTGCGAAGGACACCCTGTGTTGCGCGCCAACAGCAATGTCGTGGACCTCAAACTGCACTCCGAGACGATTGTGAGCAATGCCGTCAGGTAACAAAGTGGCGACATTCTCATCAGTCAATAGCACCAGTTCATTTTCAAGAGATGTCAGATGAAAGAAGCCGAGAGCGCCATCATCATCTTTTCGAGCCAGCATTTCAGCCAGCGATTGACCGCGCAGGGAGAGTGCCTTGGCAAGTACTTTTGAGAAATCGGCCACAGCTCGATCCTGATCCGTTCCAAGCAGAAACAGCGCGCTACGAAATCCATCCATCGCAAGAGTGCGAGAAATTTTGTTGCGTCGTGTTGCCCGCGCGAGAACCTCAACAGCTCCGGCAAGGTCGACAGGGTCAACCTGTGAAAGAGACATACGTTGCAGTTCACGCTGACTAATCAACCAACGCACACAATCTTCACCATTGGTGAACACATTCAGCGCAGGAGACAACGCAAGTTCAGAACGTTCAGCGACTATGACATCGCCTGCTGGAATGCTTTCAATGACATCGGGGAGGTTGAACCTAGATGCGCTATCACTCAGAGCAACCCATCCTCGAGCCACAGAATCATGATTGGCGAAATCTTCAATGTTGATCGTCGGAGATGACCCACTCAACACCAAAGCGACTCGCACAGAGGTGCGATGCCCCACAGGAAGGACCGTGGGAACTTGATCCAGTTCAAGACCGGGAGCCGGCCATTCGCCGCTGACGTTGCGAACAGCAACTGGGCGCGAGACCAACAGATCGTCGTGACTGATCGCGACTGCCACCGCCATCGGTGAATCATTTTCAAACTCCATCATCAGCGCTGACGACCCCTGTCGCCCTGATGCCACCCACAGCCGTTGGATAACATCACCACCCGGAACTCGCAATCGAGTTTCTAGAACTGGTGTGCCTGAGACCGCTGTCTGTCGAACGGCAACCTCATCGGCCGGTGTATGCCAACGATCATCCGCCGCCACATACCACCGAATCGGCAACTCATCGCCCAACGGATAGACATCGCCGGCCGGCGTCACATTGGCGCGCCAAGGATGACCAAGAATCCCAATCGTTCGGCCGCTCATGTCTCGGTCAGCAGTTTTATTCTCCATCACTGTCACTTCTCCGTTGTCGTTGCACGAATGAGCGCACAGCCTCTACTGCTCTCCGCTACAAGTGGCGTGCCGCCCACCATTTGATCAGGAGTCGGCATGTGCATCCAAGACCTGCGTGCCAAGTCAAGCACCATCAGAGCCATCTTGGGTGCTTGTGCGACGATTGTCATTGCGATGGCTTCATGACGATGACCGACAGAGCTTCTGGCTCACCCTCGCATCTGACCCCGGAGCGGATACGCCGAGGTGCGCAACGAGTCGTAGGATTGGCACGTGGCTTACCGTGTGGCACTTGTCGTCCCGATTCGTGGGTTTGACGATGCCAAAAGTCGTTTGAGCACGATCCTCAGTCCTCAGCAACGCCGACAATTGGCTCAAAATTGTGCATCTCGCGTTCTCGCTCGCTCAGCGGTGTGCGACCGCTATGTGGTGTGTGATGACGATGAGGTCGGCGACTGGTCAACCTCGCTTGGAGCCATTCCCATTCATGTGACTACGCCTGGACTCAACCCGTCGCTCACTCAGGCGGTACGGATCATCCTCAGCCAGCACCCTGTGGATTTTCTCTTGATCGTCCATGCCGACCTGCCGTTGCCCGATGGTCTTGATGCGATCATCACCAAGATCATTGACGACTCGGTCACGCAAGTGACTCCGCGTCACGTGCTGATCGTGCCTGACCGCCACGGTGACGGCACAAATGTGCTCGGCCTCAGTTCGCAGATTGCCTCAGAGTGGGAATTTTCCTACGGACCAGGATCAAATAACGCGCACCAACTAGTTGCCGAGCGACTACAGGGTTCCCTCAAGGTTCTCTCTGACCCACATCTGAGTATTGATCTTGATACCCCAGATGATTTAGCGCACAGCGCAGTGCATGATGTGCTGCCATTGTTGATACCAGATTGGAACCCAGATGACATCAAGTAACGAACCCGGTCAACCAGCAACAACCTCTGTCACGATGATGCGCACGAGCGACCTACCTCGTCCAGATGTGGCATTGGCTATCGGTGCGCATCCCGATGACATTGAGTTCGGTTGCGGAGGCACCTTGGCGAAATGGGCAGCAGCAGGAACTCTTGTTCATCATCTGATTTTGACCGATGGCTCGAAAGGCACATGGAATCCGCAGGCTAACGTCGATGCTCTCATCGCTCAACGACAGGTCGAACAGCGCTCCGCGGCACGCCGATTGGGAGCGACGGGCGAAGTCATCTTCATGCATCAAGTTGATGGAGACCTCGTGGATACTCGTGAATTACGTGGCGAGATTGCTCGACATATTCGTCGCCTCACTCCCAACGTGGTCCTTGGTCATGATCCATGGAAGCGATACCGACTGCACCCCGATCATCGCCATGCCGGATTTCTTACGTGTGATGCAATTGTCGCGGCGCGCGATCCACACTTTTTCAAAGAGCACGGAATCGCTCATCACCGACCACAAAATCTTCTTCTATGGGAGGCCGATGAACCCGACCATGGCGAAGATGTCAGCGATTTCGTGGAGATCAAAATCTCCGCTTTGTTAGCCCACGAATCACAGTTTGAAAGCACCATGAAAGC
>CAMAYS010000073.1:0-10134 GCA_945862545.1 Bifidobacterium breve
GCCGCGGGAGCGGTCTTAGGTTTAGAAACTCATCTTGTTTTGGCAGGCGATCGACCACATGTCATGCAGGGCAACCAACTTTTATCGCAACGCTTCGGGGCCGAGCAGCACTTCACCGGTGCTGGGCCCGCCGAATGGGGAATGCTTGAAATCGCCCGCGAAAATTTGACCGATGAACTCACTCACCAAGGACTGCATCCGTATTCCATACCGATCGGAGGTTCAACAGCGGTAGGTGCTTTGGGATACATCGCTGCATATCGCGAGATCGTTGAACAATGTCTCGTGCTCGGGATATCCCCGTCAACGATTGTGTGTACTTCTTCAAGTGGTGGGACACACGCAGGTTTAGTGGCGGGTCGAGCATGGTTGCGAGCACTTGGCACCTATGAAGTTTTGCCGCGACTCTTGGCAATCGGTGTTGCGAAAGGCGTGATTGCTGGTTTCCCATCGGTACGTGAATTAGCTACAGAGGCTTTGGCATTAGCGGGTTTACCCGGCGAAGTCGCAGATGATGATATTGAAGTTGACGGACGTTGGCTCGGACCCGACTACGCCATTCCAACAGAGGCTTCACAAAAAGCCTCGGCGTGGGCGGCGCACGCAGGGGCATGGGTGCTTGATGATGTCTACACAGCAAAGGGTATGGCTGGTGTATTAGGAAATGCTGACGATGGTCGCTGGATATCTAACGATGATGTGATCTTCATTCACACTGGAGGACAACCGGAGGTGTTCGTTCGTCATGACTGATGAAAAAGCAAGTAAGAGCCAACTTTCTCCGCAGACGATTGCGGTGACATCTGGTCGCCCACTGGGTGCAACAGATCCTTTGAATACTCCGATTGTCATGGCCTCAAATTTTCGTGCTGGTCCTGAATATGCGCGCACTCATGGGACTCAGACATGGATGGCCCTTGAGGAAGCCGTTGGAACTCTCGAGGGCGGCGCATGTTTGTCATTCTCAACGGGAATGGCAGCGGCATCAGCAATTTTATTTGCACTTCATCCGAGCGTTGTCGTCGTTCCCGATGTGAGTTATTTGGGCGTACGCGCGTTATTGAGTGATATGCAAGATCATGGTCATCTCAAGGTCGTGATGGTGAACATTGTTGATTCTTCCCGAGTCGCCCAAGTTGTCAGTGATTCCGCTAGTAAAGTTGGTGCTGACAAAGTTTTGTTGTGGATTGAGACACCATCAAATCCGACATTGGATGAAGCAGAACTTGACGTGTTATGCAAAATGGCAACCTCAATGAGTGTTCGAACCGTCGTTGATTCAACTTTTGCTTCACCGATCGCACAACAGCCACTCAAACTCGGAGCAACAATTGTGATGCATTCGGGTACCAAATTTATTGGTGGTCATAGTGACTTGATGATCGGTCTGACAGTGACTGATGATCCTGCGATACACGAGAGCCTGATTCGCGCCCGAACCGTACAGGGAGCCACGCCGGGGGCCTTAGAAGCATTCTTAGCATTGCGTGGTTTGCGAACTTTGCCCTTGCGTTATTCGGCCTCGTCGCTCAATGCTGCCGTGCTTGCTCAGCACCTGTCTCAGCACAGTGCCATTGAGTGGGTCAAGAATGTTGGACCGATGTTGAGTTTTATTGTCAGTGGTGGAGCAGTCTCAGCCGATGCAGTCTGTGCTGCTGTGCAACTCATCGTTCATGCCACAAGTTTGGGAGGCGTTGAAACCACTATGGAGCGGCGGCAGAAATATCTTGGTGACGCCCATGTCAATCCAGGTCTGATTCGAATGAGTGTGGGGATTGAAGACGTACAAGACATTTGGAGTGACCTTCAGTCGGCGTTAGGGTCAGCATTATGAAGGATCAGATTCTCGATGTCGACCTCTTGGCTTTTGAGCATGGTAGCGATGCGTCAAAGCGTGCCACCGTTGACGGAGTCCGTCGGTCCTTGGCGACAGGGTTCGTGTACACCAGTACCGACATCTCAGAAGATTTACTCGATATGGCCTACGGGATGTTGGTCGAGTTTTTCTCGATGGACCAGGCAACTAAGACGCGGTTTGTCGCTGAGGGGGCCCATGGTCAGACTGGTTACACCGGTCTCTTAGTAGAGACGGCAGCCAGTAGCGATAAGCCTGATTGGAAAGAAATGCTGAACTGGGCTTCACCAATCGCTCATGGTCATCCCTTGAAGCGCAACTATCCAGGTTCGTATCCCGACCAGTTGTTGCCAGATGAAGTGGTACCCGGTATTTCGCAGGTGCTCTATGCCTTTCATGAAGCAATCGCCGATATTCAAAAACGTTTTTTGCGGATCATCGCCGTTGGTATTGGTTGTCACGAGACATTCTTTGATGACATGGTGACTGATGGTCCAACACTGACCCGCGCTATTCGTTATCCGTCAATGAAGGATGCGCCACTGGGCGGTCACATTTGGGCAGGCGCTCACGGCGACATCAACTTGATTACTGCGTTGCCCCGCGCTACAGCACCAGGTTTACAAGTTGAAGTTGAAGGTGAGTGGGTGGATGCTCTTCCACCTGATGGAAAAATGATCATCAACACCGGCATCATGTTGGAGAGATTGACCAATGGTGTTTTGCCAATTGGTTGGCATCGCGTCATTGCGTCTCCGGGCTTTGATGCCGAGCGTTATAGCGTGGTGCAATTTTGCCATCCGCGTCCGTGGACGATTTTGGCTCCTGTGTTGACTTGCTGCACGCCAGAGAATCCACAAAAGTATTCCACGATCACAGCAGCTGACGCTTTAGATGAGGTTTTGTATCAGATCAACCTCATCGAAGATGCGCGACGCATCGCCGACTGAGGATTTTTGAAGTATGAGCGATAAGCGAGAGGCAACACCTTCCGATTTAGCGTTAGCAATCGATATCGGAGCCACAAAAATGGCAGTTGGCTTGGTGACTCGTCGTGGAGAGATGGTTGATCGCGAAATCATCGGAACGGATCGCGATAAGAATGCCAATGATTTATTTGGCGGCTTAGCAATTTTGGTGAAGCGCCATATTGAGCGTGCTGCTGAACGCCACGGAGGAAAAGTCGTTGTCATCGGAATTGGTTCCGCGGGCCCTATTGAACCTGATTGCATCAGTGTCTCACCGCTCAACATTCCATCATGGCGACGCTTCCCATTGCAGGAAGCAATTCGCGAAGTGGTTGTTGATGTCCCCATTTTTGGAGATCTTGATGCCAAAGCCTTTGCCTTGGCTGAGGGTTGGTTGGGTTCGGCCAAAGGTCATTCCAATTTCATCGGGATGGTCGTCAGTACCGGTGTTGGTGGTGGGATTGTCTTAGATGGGAAGTTGCTTGATGGAGCTTCTGGCAATGCTGGGCACATCGGACACGTCATTGTGCGTCCTGACGGAAATCGCTGTGGCTGTGGAGCGCGCGGCTGTCTCGAAGCCGAGGCGTCGGGTTCGGCGATTGAACAAATTACTGGTCGTCCGGCGACTGAACCGTCATATGAAATTATGCAACGCACTGGTCGTATGGTTGGCCTTGCAGTTGCCAGTGTGTGCAACCTCTTTGACCTCAGTTTGGCGGTTGTGGGTGGCAGCGTGGCTTTAGGTTTTGGGCCGACATTTTTTCATGCTGCTCAAGCGGTGATGGATGATCATTGCAAACTGAGTTTCTCTCAAGGTGCACGTATCGTCCCAGCGCATCTTGGCGATCGCAGCCCAATTATTGGTGCCGCCGCCATTGGTTGGCGTGGGCTGAATCGCTCAATGTCTGCTGCCTAATTCGGAGGGTCAGCCACCGATCAAGCGGTACAGGCGCTCAATGGGGCCCTGACCAAAATGATGGTGCCACAAAGAAGTCGCGGATATCCCGAAGATCCAAAAGCAGACTGCGAAGGTGAGAGATGTATCTAACCCTGTGGCTCCAATAAGGTCACTCCACTTGACAAGAAGATAAAACACCAACACATGTGCGAGGTAGAGAGTCAAGGTCATTTGCCCACTGCGGCGCAGAGTCATGACCAATTTTGATGAAGCATATTTTTCCGCCATCTGATTGATCATGAGAAACGCCAACACTGCGACGGATGCTGTACTAAGAATGTAAAAGAGTCCATGCGAGAAAGGGTCCATCGCCGTGAGGACAAAAATCACTCTGTTATCGCGTTGCCCAGTTGAGTTGAGGATTGTGGCGAGGCCATAGGTGGAGATGAGTATGGTGACGCAGACGACCGTTAGTTGAGTACGAAAATGAATGAGGTTGCGGAGGTTTCGGCCGAGGATGATGCCCGTGCAAAAGAACGCAAACCATGGAAAGACGGGGTGCGTGTAACTCAGAAAGATGCGACAGAGAAGGTCTTGGGCAGAGTGAATTTCATAGGGATGAAGCCATGCAGTTGAGTGCCCAGCAGATCGTCGCGAAGATTCCCAAAGAGCGAGCGCCACAGCGGCAGTAGCACTGAGTGCTCCGATGACGGCGATGTAGCGCGTGCGCAGAGTAATGATCAGAGCACTCAATAAAAAATATGCGCCGTAAAAAAACAAGATCGTGCCAGGCCATGCCATATTCAAGAAATATCCACCGACAATCAACAATGTGCCACGTCGTGCAAGGCGCAAACGCAGAGTTCCGTGGCTCGTGCCAGCCATTTTGTTCAGTGTTCCGGCAGCCAGTAACGCGGTGCCGATACCAGCCACGAGAACAAATGTGGCGGCGAAGCGAGTGCTTAGTGGTCCCGTAAAGACATGGAAAAAACGACTCCAGCGCCCGTTTCCTGTAGCGGGGTCATTGAGAAAACCGTGATAATTCATCACGACAACACCGATGAGAGCGATTGCACGGGTGACATCAAGTCCGATGAGTCTCGGCACTCCAGCACTCGTGGCACCTTCGGGGTGATGAATATCAGTCGTCACTTTATTTTATACCCAGTTAATGCGATCAACCAGAGTGCTGATGAGTGGACGCTGCACATCAACATCGTCACCGATGACAGGAGTTGGTGCGCCATGAGGAACAAAGCACAGCGACGTGTGCATATGAGGCGCTTCAATTAAGTGCAAGCGTTGTTGTGAAAAATGAAAGGGACTACGCCCATCACTGAGTGGTGCTACACCATGGGCTGAACCACAACCGATCATCAACATTTTCCCATCATCGGGAATAGTCGCCCCGTGATAGCCGACGATCTGCCCCTTCTTCACCGCAACAACGTCAAGGACGTCGGCAGTAAGTTTGAGAGCGCTCTTGTCACCGTGCCATAGCGATGTTCCGAGACGTAAAAACCAGGAACGTTGTGATTGCTGATTTTGCAATATGGAAAAATCGCTTGGACTGATGTGACTGACCCACGCCGGCATTGCGTCACTAATCTTTGACAGCAGAGATGTAATTTCAGATGCGTGGTCCTGGCTTGTACCAACGAGTGGCGGGTGGATTGAAACACCCACAACTTGAAGACCACGACTGTTGCAGAGTTGGATGAGAGTGTTCGCTTCGTCGGCAGGCACACCATAACGATTCATCGACGAGCGAATTTTGACGAGTACTTGGCGTGGCGTACGACCATTCGAGCGGACTGCGGCATCAATGTGTGTCGTTGAGCCGATCGTTAAGACCGCGTCGTGGCGAAGTTCGCTGGGCACATCAAGGGCCGGTGTCAGAACGACGGCGGTGTAGTTGGAAGGGACTGAGGGAACTTCGTGGACGGTGCCAACGGCCATGACGGGAGCCAACTTGGATGCCTTTTCGGCCAGCCAGTCGCGGGTGAATCCGTAGCCATTGCCTTTGACCACTGGGACGAGACCATCGATCGTGGCGGCTAATGCGTTCACATGACGGTTCCACTGAGCGGAGTTGACGGTTAACACGAGTGCCACCTCTGAGACGCTACCGAATTCACGGTAATGAGCAGGCTAGATGGGCTTTTTTAATGCCGACTTGTTAAGTCGGGAATTGGCTCTTAGCCTGAGGTTATGAGCGCTGGCATTTTGGGTTTTCCAAACCCTGTCAATGAACGGTCTGCCCGCTGGGTGGCGACTGGGGTTGTCGTGCAGGCGATTGTATTTTTGGTGTTTCGTGAAGGGTGGCTGTTATTGCCGTTGGCTTACGGCTTTGTCGCTCGCGTTTTAACTGGGCCCACATTAAGCCCGCTTGGTCAGTTGGCAACCCGTTTACTGACCCCATTAATGAAGGGCCAAGGACGCCTGGTCCCGGGACCGCCTAAGCGTTTTGCTCAGGGGATTGGGATGTTATTTTCTGTCGGAGCATTGCTGGCATGGACACTCGGTGCGCATGTCATTGCCGTGATGTTGATTGCTGGGTTGACCTTGGCTGCGAGTCTTGAGGCTTTCGTCGGGTTTTGCCTGGGTTGTGCGATCTTTGGGCAATTGATGCGTCGCGGGATGATTTCTCAATCAGTCTGTGAGCAATGCGCGGATATTTCCAGTCGACTCACAACGGTTTCCTAAACCGCAGGTCGCAATGTTCGATTCATGCCGAGGACACTCGCATAAGGCCGGATTTTCTCAGTTCGGGTGAAATCTGAGAGACAGATGTCACTTAAATGCCTGTCGCATGATTACGCAAGATTTCTGTCCCTTTGGAAAAGTTGGGTAACTCAAACAAGGAGATATTTATGCGTCGTTTTATTAGTCCTCTAGTAATTGCCCCCTTAGTAATCGTAGGTTTGTTGGCTGGATGTGGAAGCGACGACGCTGACGTCGTTGAAACACAAGCACCAACCACAGAAGCACCAACGTCAGAAGCACCAGCCCCAGAGTTGCAAGACATTGTGACCATCGCAAGTGGTAACGAAGATTTCTCTACCTTGGTTGCCGCCGTCGGTGCTGCTGGCCTCGTAGAGACACTCCAGGGCGATGGACCATTCACGGTTTTCGCACCGACAAATGCCGCTTTCGCTGCACTTCCAGCTGGTCTCGTAGACAAGTTGTTGTTGCCAGAGAATAAGGATCTGCTCGTAAAAATCCTTACCTACCATGTAGTCGCTGGCAAGGTTATGTCGACTGATGTTATGGCTGGAGATGTCGCGTCGGTCGAAGGTCAAAATATCACCATCACCACCGAGGGTGGCGTGAAAGTTAATGGCGCCAACGTTGTAACGGTTGATATTGAAGCCAGCAATGGTGTCATTCATGTCATTGATGCAGTTATCTTGCCACCAGATGTGGATGTTGCTGCTCTCTGATAGTTAGTAAGTTTTTTGGAAATGGGCGGGCCGAAAGGTCCGCCCATTTTTGTTATCGGCACACAAGTTTTCTACAGACTTGACGTCCACGCATTCTTTTGTTGCGTCACCCGGCGTGAGAATATTCGTTGCGTGGATTAGTCGCGAAAATTATTGAACTGCACGGGGATCTCAAGATCTTGACCCTTCAGCAGGCTCATGACTTCTTGTAAGTCGTCGCGTTTTTTGCTTGTCACGCGAATTGTGTCGCCCTGAGTTTGACTACTGACACCTTTGGGACCTTTTTCTTTGATCAGACGGTTGATCTCGCGAGCCTTATCTGATGAAATACCAACCTTGATTGTGACGACTAAGCGCACTGAGTTATGACTGGCCTCTTCGATTTTGCCGTATTCGAGACCGCGTAGCGACACCCCGCGCTTGACCAGTCGCTCCTCAAGGACGAGCTTGAGGGCGTTTAATCGGTCTTCGCTGACCGTCCGCAGAGTGATGACTAGGTCTTTTTGTTCAATTGATGAGTCTGTGTTCTTAAAGTCGAAGCGGGTCCCGATCTCACGTTGGGCTTGATCCACAGCATTCTTGACTTCCTGGTGGTCAACTTCGGAAACGACATCAAATGTAGGCATATCCAAATCGTAACGCCTGCAGTCGCTTGGAGGTGGTGAGCAGTGGGTCTTGAGCGATACGATAAAAACTCGCAAACATATGGGTCGGTGCCCGAGCGGCCAAAGGGAGCAGGCTGTAACCCGGCCGGCATTGTCTCCGTAGGTTCGAAGCCTGCCCGGCCCACAAGGCGAGAACCGGACCGCTCAGCGGTCCGGTTCTTCGGGTTTTTGGGGCTATCGCAAAAATCCTGGCAGTGCGATCGGTGTGCTCGAAGCTAGAGCATCTTTTGCATCAGAATCATGTCCAACCAGCGGTTGAATTTGCGCCCGACCTCGATCTCAACCCCGACTTCACGAAATCCACAGGCAGCGTGCAGAGCACGGCTGGCCTCGCCTGAGGTCTCAATACGGGCCATAACCGAGTGGAATCCCGAACTTGCGGCGAGGTCAATAATGCCTGTGAGCAGGAGCTTTCCGATTCCTCGGCGGCCCATATCGCGTCTCACATAGACCGAATCTTCGACCGTCGGACGATAGGCCGCGCGCTCTTTATAAGGACTGAGCGAGGCAAATCCGAGAATTTGGCCCCCCATTTCGGCCACGATGGCTACAAAAGCCCCACTTCGCGCCGATAACCAGTCTTGCTGCTCCGTGAGGGACCTTGGGACCAGATCCATGGTCGCCGTCGTGTTTTCGACCTCATAGTTGTAGATATCGGCAATCGACTGGGCGTCGGCGAGGGTTGCTGGGCGTAGGGTGATGGCACCTTGAGCCGCTAGGTTCGCCGAAGTCTCGGACGAGACCGTCGGAGATACCGAATCAGATTCCATGTCCTCAAACTAGTGGTTATTTGATGTATCTCACGGGTACACTTCTCAGTCGGTTCGCGGCTTTGCCGCGCATCTACGCCCTCTTAGCTCAGTCGGTAGAGCATTTCCATGGTAAGGAAAAGGTCGTCGGTTCGATTCCGACAGAGGGCTCAGCATCCGGCGACGGGTGTCATATTTACAACCGGCCAGCCAACCGGCTGCGCTCAAGGCGACGTAGCTCAGTTGGTCAGAGCATCCGGCTCATAATCGGAAGGTCATCGGTTCGAGCCCGATCGTCGCTACAGCAAGTTTTAAAAACATAACAACATCAACCAGTACCTAACGGTACATAAGTAAGAGGAACAGAAATCATGTCTAAGGCGAAGTTTGAGCGTACGAAGCCTCATGTGAATATTGGGACGATGGGTCATATTGACCATGGTAAGACGACGTTGACTGCGGCTATTTCGCGGACGTTGGCTGATAAGGGTTTGGCGGAGTACACGCCGTTTGATCAGATTGATAAGGCTCCTGAGGAGAAGGCTCGTGGTATCACGATTTCGATTGCTCATATTGAGTATGAGACTGTGAATCGTCATTATGCCCATGTTGATATGCCTGGTCATGCTGACTACATCAAGAACATGATTACTGGTGCTGCTCAGGTTGATGGCGCGATTTTGGTTGTTGCTGCTACTGATGGTCCGATGCCGCAGACGCGTGAGCATGTGTTGTTGGCTCGTCAGGTTGGTGTTCCGTACATTGTTGTGGCTTTGAATAAGAGCGACATGGTTGATGATGAGGAACTTTTAGAGTTGGTGGAGCTTGAGGTTCGTGAGTTGTTGAACGAGTATGAGTTCCCTGGTGATGACGCTCCTGTTGTTCGGGTGTCGGCGTTGAAGGCTCTTGAGGGTGATGCTGCTTGGCAGGAAAAGATCATGGAGTTGATGGCTGCGTGTGATGCGTCTGTTCCTCAGCCTGTGCGTGAGCTTGATAAGCCGTTCTTGATGCCGATTGAAGATGTGTTCACGATTACTGGTCGTGGAACTGTTGTGACTGGCAAGATTGAGCAGGGTCGTGTTCATACTGGTGATGAAGTAGAGATCGTTGGTTTGCGTGATACGCAGAAATCGGTGTGTACTGGTGTGGAAATGTTCCGTAAGCTTCTTGATGAGGGTCAGGCTGGCGACAATGTTGGTGCTCTTCTTCGTGGAACGAAGAAGGAAGATGTTGAGCGTGGCCAGGTTTTGTGTAAGCCGGGTTCGATTACTCCGCACACTACTTTTGAGGGTCAGGTGTATGTGTTGAATAAGAATGAGGGTGGCCGTCATAAGCCGTTCTTCAATAATTATCGTCCTCAGTTCTTTTTCCGTACTACGGATGTGACGGGAACTGTGCAGTTGCCTGCTGGCACGGAGATGGTGATGCCTGGTGACAATGTGACTATGACTGTGGAACTCGGTAAGCCGATTGCTATGGATGATGGTTTGCGTTTCGCTATCCGTGAGGGTGGACGTACCGTAGGCGCCGGCCGCGTCGTCAAGATCATTAAGTGA
>CAMAYS010000074.1:0-10031 GCA_945862545.1 Bifidobacterium breve
AGCAAATAGAGGCGATGCTTCATTTGGTTGCGATAACTATAAATAATCGCCACCGCAATAATCGCTACGAAACCGTAAAAGGCATGAAACTGTGGAAACTCAAGTTTGTACTTGTTCACCAGGATCACTCCCATAGTGACCTGAATAAAAACTGTGAGTTCAGCAACGAGTGTGAACCACCACAATGCTCGAGTACGCAGTGACTCAAGTTTGTGGGCGCCAAGGGCCCACACCCCAGCAAGTCCATTAGAAATAATGACGAACCACGACCAAGAACTATGTAGATCAACCAACATCAATGCGTTCATACTTCTAGCGACCTTAGTTGTTCACGACTCATTGGACACAGGCGTTGCCGCCATACATCGCGATCACCACTCCGTCGGGGGTTTGATCACTGAGAATCCCTGAAAGTGTGCTCTCGAGGATGAAACTCGCTCCCGCCACATCATCCATGAAGATCTCTGCTGATGGGTAAACCCGCAACAAGTCAGCGACTGTTGAGCCAAGGGTGATATCACCATCCGTCGTCGGCCCCATGGGAACTGGAGCAATCCCCGCAACTGGTCCGTAGTTCCAGGAGAAAAAATGTAGTCGTCCTTCGGCATATCCGCTTTCATCGCCGAACATCAACATCAAGTCACCCCAACGTACAGAACGAACTTGGGTGCCAGGACACAACTTGTACTTCTTGGTCGTCGGCACATAACCAGAATCTGAGTCCGGCTTTCCTAATAATTCAGTGACGATCGCAATCAGTGCTGGCGCATCAACGCCAAAAAGTGAATCCCCCAGCCCGTCACTGCGCAAAACCAAAGTCTCTCCGGGCGACACTGTCGTTGACGTAGACGAGGTACTGCTAGGGACTATCGCGAATGTCGTCGTCGTGGTCATGGGTGACAACGTTGTTGGCAGTGTTGTGGTGAGCGAAGTCGGTAATGGCGCCAAAGTCTCCGTCGTTGCCCCACCACCTCCGCAAGCAGCAAGAATAAATACCGCTGCGGCGACGAAAACAGCGAGGCCTTCTGCCTGCCTTGTCTTGTTGTATCGGGAAACCATATCTATAGTCTGCCCGATCAGCGGATCAGAGTGTCGGCTTGCCGCCCACGTTCAACGAGACTCACATTGCCACTTGCGTCAGTTTCGACGACCGTGACTGAGGCATTATCTAAACTGTCAATGACCAATCGGTCGTCTTTGATGCAGTGACCAATCACTGCATTGATAGCAATAAAGTGACTAAAAATCACTGTGTCAACATCACGTGTGGCGACAAAGTTCACGACCTGATCGCGAAAATCTGTGTATCTGGGACCTAATTCGCCCCATGTGCCAGCCATCGCATTGCGCAACCACTCAATTCGTTCACCAAGTTCATATCCATCTGGCGAAGGTATTTCTGTCACGAGAGGATCAACAGTGACGTTTGCGTTATCCCACTTCGCCGACAAGAAGCCCGCAGTCTGTTGACAGCGCAACATCGGACTAGAGACCAATTTCATAGGTGACAGTTGGGCGAGAATGATCGCCGTTTCTTCCGCCTGTTGACGGCCAAGATCATCAAGGCCAGGGTCAATGTCGGTATCCCATCCAGCGGAGGCACGACCATGACGAACGAGATAGATCCGTGTCACAAAAACCAACCTCGTTGTGCGCCGCCGGGTTGACCTCGTTCAATAAAGAACTCTTCACCAAAAGCCATAGTGAACATCTCTGGTGTCATCTGCAAAAACATACTGCTATCAGTCACCTGACTTGCGTGACACATAATCGATGCACGTTTGGCTTCAACAAAAGCAGAAACATCAACCGCCATAGTGATTTCTTCTTCCAAGGTTCCGAAGGGATTTCCATCATCAGCAGGACCATCAGGGTCAAACTCTCCCCCACCTATTTGCTTCATCATTTTGACAATCCGCGTGCGGTTCATCGTTGATTCTAAAACGCGTAAGGACTTGCCAGATTCTTGTACCAGTTCTGCCGCTCGATGCCCCACACGATGAATCTGAATATGATCTGGATGCCCATAGCCACCGTGCCAGTCATAACAAGTAAAGACATCAGCGGACTCTTTGCGCAAAATTTCCGCAAGTTCAGTAGCAGCTTGATGTACATCAGCCGCCATGAATGCTCCTGGCTCATCATTTTGTGGCCAACCAGTCATCCCACTGTCGTTGTAGCCCAACCAATACACAGCACTGATGCCGAGCACCTTGGCAGAATTTTCTAGTTCCTGACGACGCCGGTCTTGGAGGGATTCCCCCTCCAATAAATCGTTTGGTTTTTCGCCATGCCGTCCATCGGTTCCCATCACCAACACAACGCGGTGCCCTTCACTGACAGCCCGTGCAATAGTTCCCCCAGTGGCTATCGATTCATCGTCAGGATGAGCGTGAAAACATATAAGTGTGCTCACGCGTCAACAACCGCTCCCGCAGCAAGCAAGCGCTCAATCTCTGTTGCAGCAAAGCCCCAACTGGCGAGAATCTCGCGCGAGTGTTGCCCAGGGTGCGCTGGTGGTCGCGAAACCTCTGGAACTGTTCGCGAAAATCGTGGTGCCGGAGCAGGCTGTTTTGTCCCCGCAATATCAATGATCATTTTGCGCTCAACGTTATGGGGATGCTGTGCTGCTTCGCTCATCGTCAAAACTGGAGCGAAACACACATCCGTTGTTTCCATAATTGCGCACCATTCATCACGCGTCTTGGACTTGAAGACGTCAGCAATACGCTTCTTCAGATGAGGCCATTGAGTCTTATCCATTTGTTTGGCGAACTCTGGGTCGCCTTCCAGCCCAGTCAGTTGCATTAATTGTGCGTAGAACTGTGTCTCAATCGAACCGATTGAAATGTACTTCCCGTCTTTGCATTCGTAGGCGTCGTAAAAGTGCGCACCCGTATCAAGCAAGTTGGTGCCACGCGCATTTTCATCATGGGCCCCCATTTGCGAGAAAGCCCAGAACATCGTCATCAGCACCGAGGTTCCATCAACCATCGCCGCATCAACAATTTGACCCTGTTGGCTCTTACTCGCTTCAAGGAGGGCACACACCACACCAAAAGCCAGGAACATTCCACCACCGCCAAAATCGCCGACCATGTTCATCGGTGGAACAGGACCTTCGCCAGCGCGACCAAAATGAGCAAGCGCACCTGCCAATGAGATGTAGTTGATGTCATGACCAGCGGCCTGGGCATACATTCCCGTTTGACCCCAGCCAGTCATTCGACCGAAAACTAATTTTGGATTGCGTGCCAAACACACATCAGGCCCAATGCCTAGACGCTCCATGACTCCTGGGCGAAAACCTTCAATGAGAGCGTCGGCTGATTCGACAAGTTGCAGCAATGTCTCCACGCCTTCGGGATTCTTCAGATCAATGGCAATATTTTGACGACCTCTTTGCAAGACATCAAAATAAGGCGTTTCAGGTGCCGGCCCGCGAACCGCTTGGGCACGCTCAACACGAATCACCTCGGCGCCCATATCGGACAGCATCATGGCGGCAAATGGACCCGGCCCGATGCCGGCAATTTCTACGATACGAAAACCTGAAAGTGGACCAGTCATACCTTTATCGTATTGCGTGACCCGTTGTCCGATGCCACTCAGCGAGTTTGACATGTGACCCGATGACACTCGTGAGCAAGGGTTGCAACGGCTCAGGCATATCGTGACCCATATCGGCAACCATGAACAGCGTGGAGTGAGGAATCAGATCAGCGGTGCGCTGACCACCACTCGGTTGCAACAAGGTGTCATCTGTACCGTGAATCACCAAGGTCGGCAAGGTAATTTTTGTCAGCGCGTCTTCGCGCGAGCCACTTGCGTAGATCGCCGCCAACTGCCGACTGGCCCCCTCGGGGTAGAACGAACGGTCATACGATCGAGCGTAATCAGTCTTGATTTTCACTTCGTCGAAATACCGCCGAGAATGCCAAACCCGTGCCTTAACACTGTCGTTGATGTAACTCTGACGGTCGCCAGCGGGTGCCTCAAGCAACACCACAGCGGCCTCAGGAGTGGGAGCACCATAATCAAGATTTCCTGACACCGACATCACAGATGTCAAAGATCGAGCTCGTTGCGGATGCTCAATGACCAGAGTTTGCGCAATCATGCCCCCCATTGAAGCCCCCACAATGTGTGCCGCGTCAACACCTAAATGGTCAAGCAGCCCAACAGCATCAAGAGCCATATCAGACAATGTGTACGGCACCGTAGGAGTGGGTTTGTTCTCGAGAAAAGCCGACATCACGGCCATTGGATCAGCGGCTACACCATCCAATTTTGTTGACAAACCGCAGTCACGATTATCAAAGCGAACGACATGAAAACCCTGATCCACAAGCATCTGACAAAAGTTGTCGGACCAGGCGATGAGTTGAGCAGTGAAACCCATGATCAATAAAATCGTTGGGTCAAGGGGCGAGCCCAATGTTTCGTACTCAATCTCAACCGTGCCGATATTTGCAGGGACCGTGGCTCTAGGCATTCCACGACTCTACGCCCTCGCCACCATGTCGCACTTAGCCAACCGACTACCGTAGAAGCATGGCTTCTGGCATGTTCCCCCATATGCGATTCGGTGTACACACCGGATTGCAACACACCTCTTACGACGTACTTCGCCCAGCGTGGCGCAAAATTGAAGATCTTGGCTTTGATTGGATTTCAATTTGGGATCACTTCTATGGAGCCACTGGCAAACCAGATGACGCAGCCTGCTTTGAGGCTGTGGCAATGCACGCCGCCCTCGCCGCGGAAACTTCACGTGTTCGCGTCGGCTCTTTGGTCTACTCGGTCGGATATCGCCATCCCGCAGTCCTCGCCAAGATGATCACTGCCATTGATCACATTTCTGGTGGACGCGCCGACATGGGTCTCGGTGCTGGTTGGGCTCAAGTGGAGTACAACGCTTACGGTATAGATTTTCCAGGCGTCAAAACACGAATGGATCAACTCGAAGAAGCCGCACAATGTGTTCGCGGTTTACTTCACGAGGATGTCACTGACTTCGCAGGCGAATGGTTCAATTTGGTGAACGCCCGCAATGAACCCCGACCAATTCAAAAGAAAATACCGATTTGGATTGGTGGTGGCGGAGAAAAACGTACTCTTAACATCGCTGCCAAATACGCAGATGGCTGGAATGTTCCCTTCGTCTCCCCCGAGGCCTTTACTCACAAAAGTGCGGTGCTGACGAGTCATTGCGAGGCCGTCGGACGCGATCCGAGCGATATCAAGCGAACAGTCAACTTGGCTATCGCTTGGACTGAGGAAAGTTTGCAGGCTCAATTTGGTGTCATGGCCAACGCCGTTCGGCCAGGAGTTTTGACTGGGTCAGATGAAGAAGTGATTGATCGCATTGGTCAGTATGTTGAGGCCGGCGCCGAGCAGATCAACCTTGCACTGCGGGCACCTTTTGATCTTGATTCGGTTGAGCGTTTCAGCCACACCTTGAAACTGATGTGACTGACACTTCGCCAATGATCTCAGTATCGGTTCCTGGACGGGTCAATCTGATCGGCGATCACACTGATTACACAGGCGGTCTAGTTCTGCCGATGCCATTGGATCAATACACCACGATCACTGGCACCACGACCGACGAACCGATGTGGCATCTGCGTTCCGCCGACGAAGATCTCCCGGTCACCATTGCCTTGCCGGTGATTGATCCCTCAGTAGTCGAGCCGCGCTGGGGTCGCTACGTTGCCGGAGTCTTATCAGAACTCCATCTGTTAGGTCAGCGAGTCTCAGGATTTCGTGGCACAGTCACGACAACTCTTCCGATTGGTGCTGGTCTCTCATCAAGTGCGGCATTGGAAATCGCAGTTGCGCGCATTGCCCTCGGCGACACCTCGCACAATCTCTCTGAGACCGATATGGCGTTGCTCTGTCAACGGGCTGAACACAGAGCCTCAGGAGTGCCATGCGGAATCATGGACCAACTATGTATCGCTAGTGGAAAACCTGGATCAGCCACATTGATTGATTGCCACGCCTTATCCGTGACCCATATCGCTATCCCCGCGGAACTTGAAGTGATCGTGCAATTCATCTCACAACGCACGCTTCTTGGCAGTGAGTACGCCGATCGGGTTGCTGATTGTCGCGAGATCGAAATGCTCATCGGGCCCCTTCGACTAGCAACAGAGAATGATCTCGGACAGATCAATAATCCCCGACTGCATCGCCGGGCGCGGCATGTCGTTTCTGAAAACCAACGCGTGAGAGATTTTGCTCAGGCCATCATCGCCAAGGACTATGGGTCTGCAGGCGAGTTCATGCAACAAAGTCACTGGAGTTTGGCCAAAGACTACGAAACGTCCAATGAAATCATGGATCAAGCGGTCCAACAACTACTCACCGACCCAACTGTTCTTGGAGCACGGATAACGGGAGGCGGCTTCGGCGGTTGTATCGTCGGACTGCGACGTCGCAAGAACTCCTAGCCCTACTGACCCAGCAGTTTCGCTTTCTCGGCTTCAAATTCAGAAGCAGATATGGTTCCCCGATCGCGCAAACCTTCAAGTTTTTCAAGTTGCGTCGCGACATCGGTTGCACTTTGCACATTTCCACCGAATGAACGTTTTTGATTGTCTTCCATCTGCATATGAATGAGATTGACGATCTTGTCCGGATGTGGAATATCAGAGAACATCTGCTGACCATCTTGTCCACCCGACTCAATCAACAAGTCTCCGGCACCAATCATGCGCTCAAACAAACTCTGCTTGAAGTTCACATTATTGACACGCTCCAAGGGAATCTCAATACCGCCACGAGCGAGTACCCCGTGGCGAAAAATCACACGATCGGATGTGATCACAAAATATGTCGTGCGCCACTTCAGATAACGCACCACGGCCCAGACCAACGCTGCGAGAGCTAAAACTCCGATCGGGTAAGTCAGCCACGCTTGACGTTCTTTCTGACCGAAAACGAATAGCCACAGCACCCCCAACGCGGTGAAGGAACTCACCGATTGCGCAAAAAACCACCAATGCGGGTGCAAGTCCACGGCAACTGACTCTTGCTCATTTAAAAGACGACTGGGATAAGGCATAAGCCCAATTGTAGTTCCTCACCCATGCCCTACGATGAAGGTCGTGTTCGATGCCTCCACAACTGATGATCTCCTTCGAGGGCTCGACCCGACTCAACGGGCTGCTGTGGCATCCGATGCACCCCTACTGGCCATTATCGCTGGTGCCGGCTCAGGTAAAACTCGGGTCTTAACTCATCGCGTGGCCCACCGCTGTCTCACAGGGACCGCTGACGCATCACATGTGGCAGTCTTGACCTTCACTCGTCAGGCGGCCAACGAATTACGTCGGCGTTTACGGTCCCTCGGAATTCGCGATGGCATTATCGCTGGAACCTTCCACTCTGTTGCCCTCGGTTTACTCCGCCAACGCTGGGATGAGCAGCGTCGTAGCCACCCTGTCATCGTCGCCGATCGTCGCCGCCTCATCGGAGAAGTTCTCGGACCTAAACATTCTGCGAGCACCGCTGACTATGTCTCTGACATTGACTGGGCGCGCGCCCGAAATATCACACCTGAGCGTTACGCCTCAGCAGTCGCCGAAGTTGGCCGCAGTTCATCAGCGCCCGTCGCCGAAGTGGTCAAAGTTATGGCAGCAGTGCAGGCCCTAAAAACCAAACGCGGCGTCATTGATCTTGACGACCTGCTGTCACTCACCATTGAGGCCATGCAAACTGATACCAGTTTCGCCAATATCGTGCGTTGGAAAATTCGTCACCTCTTCGTTGACGAAGCCCAAGACCTCAACCCTTTACAAATAGCAGTACTTGATGAGTGGCGTTCGGGACGCGACGACCTCACACTTGTCGGGGATCCATCGCAGTCAATCTATGGGTTCAACGGCGCCGACCCGTCTGTGCTCTCGATTCTTGAGACACGCTTTCCAGGTATCGAAGTCATTCGACTCACAGCCAACTACCGATGTACGCCGCAAGTTGTCAGCGCTGGCTTGACTGCTCTTTCGCATCTCAACGAAGAATCACCCAAACTTTTTTCCACCCGATCGGATGGGGCGGCAGTCAAGATTTGTTCATTCGCCGATGAGAAAGACGAAGCATCTGGTATCGCTCGACTGATTGAGTCTTGGCGTCATCCGATGATGAGATGGAGTGATGTTGCGATTTTGGCTCGCACGAACGCTCAACTCCCTGCTTTACGAGAAGCCCTTTTAGCCGTTGATATTCCGGCACGAATTCTCGGTACGGTCGCCACCGATCCCATCCAACGTGCAATTCGAGAAGTCGGCGATCTCCCTAGTTCAACACGCATCTCCGTATGGTCGCGCGATATGCGATCGCCCCGCGTTGACGCCGATAATGAACATGATGATGTTGAAGATGTCATTGCCCGCCGTCGTGTTGCTGATGCCGTCGATGAGTTTCTCAAAGAGGGTGGCGGCGATGGGCGTACGTTCTTGGCGTGGGTGCGCACCAATCGACCTTTTGAAGATGACCGCCAACAAAATGCTGTTGAGTTGTTGACTTTCCATGGATCCAAAGGACGTGAGTGGGACAATGTTGTATTGGCTGGCTGTGAACAAGGCTTCATGCCCCACTCATCAGCCAAGTCAGGAGCTGAGCAAAACGAAGAAGTCCGTCTTGCCTATGTAGCCATCACTCGCGCCGCCGATCAGCTCGTTCTCACCCATGCGCAGTCGCGACGCGGCCGTAAGCGGACTCGTAGCCCATTCATCGAGGGTCTCATCCTCGCCACGCCCCCCGCATCGATGTCTGCGGATTACATCCGTGATCAAGAGATTCGCCGAGAGAGTCGTGTCCAAGTCGACCCTGTCTATGAATCTTTGTGCGCGTGGAGAACTCAAGCCGGTCGGACAGCGAGTATCAAGCCACAAATATTGTGCACTGACGAAGTTCTTCGCCGTATCGCTTCTGTTCTTCCGACAACGATTGAAGAACTCATAGAAATTCCTGGTGTTGGCAAATCCTTCGCCCTCAAAGTGGGATCGCGAATTCTTGACGCCATCCAAGATGGCCTCAATCAACCGGGAGTTTGACGCACCGCGTTTAGGTCAGCAAACTTTTCTGCTTTGACTGAGATGAACACTCCAGTTGCTTGGGCACAAAGACGCTCACCGGCATAAATCTCACCCGTCGTCATAATTTTACGGCCGTTCACCTCATCAAAGCGTCCAATAATGCGCAGTGGTTGATGTAGCGGGGTCGGAGATCGATACGTCACTTCAAGACGTCCCGTCATGCCAGGTGCACCCGACAGCGCTTGAGCAAAACCCAACACCTCATCAAAAATCGCAGCGATCAAACCACCGTGCAAACAGCCTGGCGGTCCCTCATAGGCATCACCATATGTTGCAGTGGCAATGACCTCTGTTGGGGTTATCTCAATGTCCACGACACCTGCAAGAGCGTTCAGTGGTCCAGTCACGGGACTGTGGCTGGCAAAACCATGCGTAGCTCCACCCACCGCACCTTCGGCACTGGCGTGATACGAACGCCCATGGGGTCCAACAGCTAAAAGTGCTGCCGCCTGCTCAAGTAATTCGACGGCCGCGAGAACATTTTCTCCAGATGCAGTTGACGTTGCCGAATGTTGCAGCACCGAGCGCGTGGCATTCGCTAAACGTAGACGCGGGTTACTTGCTTCGTAAATAGCCGAGCGCATCAGAGGCCGAATTGATGGTGACTCTGTGTCAGGGGTTTGCTCAGACATCAATATCTACCAATACTGGGGCATGATCGCTCGGCTTCTCACCTTTTCGCGCTTGGCGATCAACAATTGTCCAGCGTGTCTTGTCTAGAACCGATTGGGTCGCCAAAATCAGATCAATGCGCATACCTTTGTTCTGGTTGAATCCACCAGCGCGATAGTCCCACCACGAATACAACTTGTCATCACTATGGTGATGACGAAATACATCGCTCATTCCCCATGCTTCAAGATCTCGCAATACCTGTCTTTCGGCCTCGCTCACATGAGTGGCCCCAACAAAGTCGGCCGGGTT
>CAMAYS010000075.1:0-9989 GCA_945862545.1 Bifidobacterium breve
GACCACTGGTTTGAACCTGTTGCCCAACATATGGGCCGGGCATACCTGCGTTATTCATTTGCACAGGGCACGGTTCAAGAGATCGATTTCTTGATAGACGCCTTGTGCTTAACGCAAGGTCAAAGAGTTCTCGACGTGGGATGCGGTCCAGGTCGTCATAGTCACGAATTAGCGAGGCGCGGAATCCTTGTTCACGGCATTGATATCAGTCAGGAATTCATTGAAATCGCCCAGCAAGATGCCCCGCTTGGTGCCACCTTTGAGCGTTTGGATGCCAGAGATCTTCTGGAGTCAACGCATCTAGGGGACTTCGATGCAGTGATTTGCCTCTGTCAGGGTGCCTTTGGGCTGATGACCGCCAATGGTGATGACGAGTTGGTGGTCGCCGGAATGGCCCACTCCCTGAAAATCAACGGACGTGCGGCAATCAGCGCTTTCAACGCCTATTTTTCGGTCAAATATCATGAAGAGGCGGTTTTCGATGCTTCATCAGGGGTTTCTCATGAGGTGACCAAGGTTCGAAATGTTCATGGTGAGGAGATCCAAGTGGACCTCTGGACCGGGTGTTACACACCACGTGAACTGCGATTACTGATGACCAAGCATCGGTTAGAGGTGGATTCCGTGTTCTCGGTTGAGCCTGGTGCCTATGGGCAAAATCCTCCTTCGGTTGAATCTGCCGAGTTTTTGGTTCTCGCCACTCGCCGCTGATCTGATCGGAGGGGCAGGGAATCGCAGCATTCATGAGGGAATCACCTGTTCAGGCTGGTAAGTTTGCAGGGTTCTGCCCTCGGGAGAACATGTCCCTGTCCCTCAACCTCACAGTTCATCTGAAAGCGAATATCCCTTGTCCGACACTCTGACCCCCGACTCGTCCTCCTTCTCAGCAATGGGATCGATAGACGCAGACGGCAATTATGTTCCCCGCCAAATTACTGAAAACGATTTAGTTGGCACATTCGCCGACGCCATTGAAGGCACGATGGTCGAAGTCCTAGACGGTCAAGTCGTCTTTGGAATCGTCGTCAAGATTGACAAGGATGAAGTACTCCTTGATATTGGTTACAAGAGTGAAGGTGTTATTCCATCGCGTGAGTTAAGCATTCGCAACGATGTTGATCCCGGTGAAATCGTCAAATTGGGTGAGCGTGTGGAAGCTCTCGTTCTCACCAAAGAGGACAAAGAAGGTCGTTTGATTCTTTCCAAGAAGCGTGCTCAATACGAGCGTGCATGGGGAGATGTTGAGAAGAAGAAAGAAACTAATGAAATGGTTGAAGGCCTCGTTATTGAGGTCGTCAAGGGTGGACTCATCGTGGACATTGGTCTGCGCGGATTCTTGCCAGCCTCGTTGGTTGAATTGCGTCGAGTCCGTGACCTATTGCCTTATGTTGGCAAGGTTCTTCAGACTAAAATCATTGAACTTGATAAGAATCGCAACAATGTGGTTCTTTCCCGTCGGGCGTACTTAGAAGAGAGCCAAAAAGAAGCCCGTGATGGCTTCCTGGTCAATCTCAAAGTTGGAGATGTCCGCGAGGGCGTCATTTCCAGCGTTGTGGCATTCGGTGCATTTGTTGACCTCGGTGGCATGGATGGACTCATTCACGTCAGCGAATTGTCGTGGAATCATGTCGATCACCCAGGTTCAGAAGTCGCGATTGGCGACAAGGTGACCGTCAAGGTGCTTGAAATTGACAACGAGCGTGAGCGCATCAGTTTGTCCCGTAAGCAGACTCAGAAAGACCCGTGGGAAGTATTTGCTTCCGGACACGAAGTCGGACAACTCGTCTACGGTCGAGTGACAAAGTTGGTTCCTTTCGGTGGATTCGTTCAAGTCGGTGAAGGCATTGAAGGACTAGTGCACATTTCTGAAATGAGCACTCAGCATGTTGAAGCACCAGAGCAAGTTGTCACACCTGGTGAAGAACTGTGGGTGAAGATCATTGATCTCGACCTCGCTCGTCGTCGCATCAGCCTGAGTATCAAGCAGGCAGCTGAGGGTGGCGAACTTGCAGAGGAATACCGCAAGCACTTCGAAGTTGACGAGCAGGGCAACTGGGCTGCTGGTGCAGACGATGCTTCTCGTGCAGCCACATGGTCAGAGTTTTACTCTGAAGGTGATGACAAGGGCGCAGAAGTTGAAGTAGCGGTTGAGCCTGAGGCTTAATCACCGAAACTTAATAATCCCCATTTTGATTCCCCTGATGACTGCTTGAGTGCGGTCTCGGGCATCAATCTTTTCATAGATCGAAGCTAGATGGTTTTTTACTGTCTTTTGGCTGATGAATAAGCGTTCAGCGATCTCTGGTGTGGAAAGTCCGTCCGCCAGAAGTTGCAACACTTGTTCTTCACGCTCGGTAATGACTTTTCCTTGATCCTCGTGAGTGAAATGAGATTCCGCTAATAACGCTGTGGCTAAAGCGGGGGAGAGAATCATGTCACCGTCGTGAGCAAGAAGCACGGCCTCAAGAACTTCGGAAAAACTTGAATCTTTTGTGACGTACCCCACTGCGCCAGCCTTGAGAGCACGGCGAACGATGTCGGTTTCGGTGTGCATCGTCAGCATCACGATTCGCTGACGCGCATCGGCATCGATGATGGCCTGAGTGGCCGTAATGCCATCTCCCTCAGACATAGAAATGTCCATCAAAATAACGTCAGGACGAAGTGTGAGCGCTGCTGAGACAGCCCTTGTGCCGTCGGAAAAGTCTGCCACTACTTCGTGACCCAATTCCTCGAACTGGCGCTTCAAGGAGTCCCGCAGAAGCTGATGGTCATCGACCAAGATCAGACGCATTACTCGGACTCACCTCTCGGCAGATTAAACGGAACTTTTAAGGAAACAAGCGTCCCAATATCTGAAGCCGCAATGGGTGAATGAATATTCAATTCTGCTTCGATGGCGATTGCTCGTTCATGCATGCCGGTGAGACCAAATGAATCAGAGTTGGCTTCGGATGGGTTGAAGCCCCGCCCATTGTCAGCTACGGACAGGAGAAGATGGTCTGCTCGGATGCGCCCCCGTACCTCCACCTGGGTGGCTTGCGAGTGACGTTCGGCGTTGAGCATCGCTTCTTTGATAATCAGCCACACTTCGTTCGTCAACGCTGGATCAGGAGTTAATGCATCCTTCAAGTCGGCGGAGACAAAGACCTTGACCTCAAGGGGGGAACGATTGTTGATTCTGTCTGCTAACTCCTCAATCGCCGCGTCAATACTTGACCTTGAGTCCTCGCCGACTCGTATGTCAAAGAGCATTTCACGAACTTCATTCAAGACAGTCGTAATGTGAGTACGCATCAAGCGGAGTTCCCGAACTTGTTCGGTGTCTGTTGATTTGCGACTCAGTCGGTCCAACTCAAAGCCAACAAAAGCCAAGGTGCTACCGGTGCGATCGTGTAACTCTCGGGCGATGCGACGCCGTTCATCGTTAGCACCTCCGAGGCGCAAACTCTTGAAAAGATTGGCATTATCAACTGCCACACCTAAGGCATCGGCTAACCCAGTCAGCACTTGCACTTCGCGGTCAATATTGACCATTGAGCGCCATTCGCAGGCGATGATGCCGATGATTGTTCCCCGTGATCGAAGAGTGCTGTAAGCGCCGATCACTGCCTCTGCCGCGAAGCCCAAACGCTCTGCGTTGATTTCGCTACGAATACTGTTGTTCTGCCCGAGACAGAGAAGCGCGGCTGCTGGAATGTCATTCAACTCGAGCGGGGTAGGTACAGCAGAACCTCGTCCGCGCACGGCCAAATATGTGTCGGTGTTATTCTGCTTCAGCAAAATTGTCGTGACGTCGGACTTGATGAGGAGTTGAACTTGCTCCACTGCTTGATCCAAGACGGTTTCAAGATGTAACGAGGATGGCAAAGTTAGGGCAACTTTTTGCAAGGCCACGAGTAACTCATTGGCTATGGCGAGATCGTCGCCATCCTTCCGCTGCGATTGAATAGCGCCAATCTCATGGTTCACATCCTTCGTGACGGACTTATGGCGCACATTGAGTCCAACAAGAGAAGGAACGACGAGAAGGAGAATCAGTAAGAAATCTTGGATGAACGGTGCGCTAGACGAATCAACGAAGAGTTGGTGACTGAGTAATGCGATAGCGGTGAGGCCGTGAGCGATAAGGACCAACATCCATGTTCCGGCGCAGGAGGCCGTCAAGGTCACGGCTATCAGCAACGAGATAACAGGCGAATGTAAACCTCCCGTCATGGTGCTGAGTATGAGAAGGAAGAAAACTTCACCAATGATCTGACGACGCACGACAAGAGTGTCGACAAGTTGCAGAGGTCTCATCGTCAAATAAATTGTGTACATCGCCTCACCGAGAATCGCTACCCCGAGGATTCCGAAACCGTGGCTGAGGGCACTACTGCCTTGAATGCTGGCCGCTAACAATGCGATCCAACGTAACGGGAGCAGAGAATCCGCGAGATTCAGTCCACCGCTGCGCCACAAGGATTTTGAGTTTGAAGTTGATCGGCGGTCGACCCCTAAAGGAGGGTCAGAAAGTCGTCGGCGACGCTCAACGAGGGGCCAAGACATGTCACCTGTTTGGTCAGACGCGGCGGCGATACGCATTGAGGGGTGATTCCTCGCTTGCTCGTTACGTTTGTCATCCACAATTGTCAGAGTACTTGTCCTGCGATGCCCTAGCGTGTTGTTGTGATTCTCGTTGGCTTAACAGGTGGTATTGGATCGGGCAAGTCCACGGTCTCAGGGTTATTGCAGGCTCGTGGGGCAGTCATTATTGATGCTGACGCGATTGTCCGAGAAGTTCAGCAACCGGGGTCACCGGTGCTGGCAGAACTGGCACAAAAGTTTGGATCAGATGTACTCGCTGAGGACGGTTCTCTAGACCGCCAGGCTGTGGCCAATATCGTGTTTACGGATCCCGATGCCTTGAAGTCATTGAATGCGATCGTTCACCCAGCGGTGGGCCGCGAAATGAATCAACGGATGATCGCTCAAAGGGCCAGTAATAACGTTGTTGTTCTCGATATTCCTCTTTTGACAGAGAATCCTCGGGAAGGTCTGCAAGGCCGAATTGTGGTTGACATACCCGTCGAGTTGCAGGTCCAACGGCTGACGAGTTTTCGCGGTTTTGATGAGGCGGATGCGCGGGCTCGCATCTCTCGACAGGCCACTCGTCAAGAGCGTCTTGATAAGGCCGACTTTGTTGTGGATAACAGCGGGGGATTAGAGGACCTCATTCCCCAGATTGATCTGCTTTGGGCATGGCTAGTGTCCTTGCCTCAGCTTCCACCTGATTATGAGCCAATAACGCCAGTGCCCAACGGCGGGCCCAAAGTTCCATGACAGGGCCTGAGCACATACCTTTTCGAGTCGTCGCCGATTACGCCCCAGCGGGAGATCAACCTCAAGCGATCGCCCAATTGTCCCAAGGTATTGACGATGGACTGCGTTTTCAGACCTTGCTGGGCATTACAGGATCAGGCAAGAGCGCCACGATCGCCTGGACTATTGAAAAAACCCAACGCCCAACTTTGATCCTGGCTCCCAACAAAAGTCTGGCTGCGCAGTTGGCTCAAGAAATGATGGAGTTTTTCCCAGATAATCGGGTGGAGTACTTCGTCAGTTATTACGACTACTACCAACCCGAAGCGTACATTGCTTCCTCGGATACTTTCATCGAAAAAGATTCATCCATTAACGACGACATTGACCGTTTGCGGCATTCTGCGACGGCCGCTCTCTTGACTCGCCGCGACACAATTGTGGTGGCATCGGTTTCGTGTATTTATGGAATGGGCGACCCAGAGGAATATCGCGGGCAGTTACTCGAGCTTCATGCGGGCGTGGATTACGACATGAGAAGCATCCTTCGGCGACTCGTTGACCTGCAATACGACCGCAACGATATGAGTTTGGGTCGAGGCAAATTTCGTGTCCGCGGCGACACCATTGAGATCCACCCCGCTTATGAAGAATCCGTCTTGCGAGTTGAACTCTTTGGAGACACTGTTGAACGCTTAACGATGATTGATCCTCTGACTGGGGAAACTCTGCGTGAACTCAGTCAAACAATGGTTTTCCCGGCCACTCACTATGTGACAGGTGCGGAACGCATGCAACGTGCGATGTTAGGGATTGAAGTTGAATTGCAGGAGCGTCTGGCGACATTTGCGGAGGAAGGCAAATTATTGGAAGCGCAACGTCTACGGATGCGCACACAGTACGACTTAGAAATGATGCAAGAGGTCGGATACTGCAATGGCATTGAAAACTATTCACGTCATATTGATGGACGTCAAGCCGGTGAGCCGCCGTTCACTTTGCTTGACTATTTCCCGAAAGACTTTTTGTTAGTTATTGATGAAAGTCATGTTGCCGTGCCGCAACTACATGGACAGTTTGCTGGCGACAGAAGCCGAAAAGATATTTTAGTTGAGCATGGTTTTCGGCTACCGAGCGCACGAGATAACCGTCCGTTGCATTTTGATGAAGTTGTGGAGAGAGTGAATCAGTGCGTTTTCCTCTCGGCGACTCCGAGTCCATATGAGATCAAGATTTCGCAAAAAGTGGTGGAACAGATTGTCCGTCCGACGGGTCTTGTGGACCCAGAAGTAATCATCAAGCCGACAAAGGGTCAGATTGATGATCTGATGGAGCAGGTCAATAAACGGGTGACTATGGGAGACCGCGTTCTTGTGACCACGCTCACCAAGAAAATGGCCGAGGATCTCACGGAGTATCTGTTGGAGCAGGGAATGCGGGTGCGTTATTTGCACAGCAATATCGACACGATTCAACGCATTGAAATTATTCGCTCGCTGCGCTTGGGCGAATTTGATGTGCTTGTGGGTATCAACCTGCTGCGCGAGGGACTCGATCTTCCTGAAGTCAGTTTGGTGACCATTCTGGACGCTGACAAAGAGGGATTTTTGCGGAGTGAGACTTCGCTGATACAGATGATCGGTCGCGCAGCACGAAACGTTGATGGGCAAGTGGTGATGTACGCAGATCGTGTCACCCCGTCAATGCAGCGTGCGATTTCTGAAACAAATCGTCGGCGCCAATTGCAGGTTGCCTACAACTTGGAACATGGTATTAACCCACAAACCATTCGCAAAGCAGTCGGGGATATTTTGGCAATGCTTCGGCCTGGCGGAGATGGCTCCGCTCCGGTTCCTGGCAAAGATCGCCGACGTCAGAAAGAGCGTGACAAAGTTCAGCGTGAACTGCGCACATTGCCGCAACAAGAACTCGCTCGTTTAGTTCTAACCCTTGAAGAGGAGATGCATGAGGCTGCGGCTGCTCTTAAGTTTGAGTACGCAGCGCGTTTGCGGGATGAAATAAACGAACTTCGACGAGAAATTCGTGACGCAGGTTAGGGCACATTTGTTGTCCCTTTACTAGTCTCAAACTATGTCTGATCGTCTCGTTGTTCGTGGTGCGCGTGAGCACAATTTAAAGGATGTCAGCATTGACATACCGCGCGACAAAATGGTGGTCTTCACCGGCTTGTCGGGCTCGGGTAAGTCGTCATTAGCCTTTGACACAATTTATGCTGAAGGGCAGCGTCGCTATGTCGAATCATTGAGCGCCTATGCGCGACAATTTCTCGGACAGATGGATAAACCTGACGTGGATGTCATCGAAGGGCTCTCACCAGCGATCGCTATTGACCAAAAGTCGGCGAGTAAAAACCCGCGATCCACTGTTGGAACCATCACCGAGGTCTACGACTACTTGCGACTGCTTTATGCGCGCATAGGAGTGCAACATTGCCCGAACGATGGGACTAAATTGTCCCGCCAGACACCGCAACAAATCGTTGACCGAGTTCTCCTACTTGCGGAGGGAACCCGCTTCCAGATCTTGGCTCCGGTCGTCAAGGCACGTAAAGGCGAGTACGACACCCTCCTCAATGAACTTGCCGGTCAAGGCTTTGTTCGCGCCAGGGTCGATGGCGAAGTTGTTGACATTGTTGAGTTCCTGAAAAGAGACGCCAAGTTGGCGCGTTACGAGCAGCACACCATTGACATCGTCGTGGATCGGCTTGTTCGCAAAGACGGAATTGAACGCCGACTCACCGACAGCCTTGAAACTGCATTGCGCCTCGCCGAAGGTGTGGCGATGATTGAGATCGTTGGAGACAAATCTGGTGATGAAGAAAGCCTGACATTTAGTCAGCATTTGGCATGTACTAAATGTGGTACTTCATTTGATGAGCCAGCACCGCGAAACTTTTCTTTTAACTCCCCATTTGGGGCGTGCGTTACCTGTGACGGGTTGGGTACAACGTTTGAGGTCGATCCCGAACTCGTCATCCCCGACGCCGACCTAGCACTGAATGCTGGGGCGATTGCACCCTGGCGAAGTGCCACGACTGGTTTTTTTCATCGAGTCCTTGAATCGGTCGCAGAAGATAACAAGATCGACCTGACGAAGCCTTGGAACAAACTGACTGCGAAGACTCAAAAACTGGTCTTGCATGGTTTGCCAGGAAATGTAACTGTGAAGTTCAAGAACCGGTATGGACGCGCGCGTCAATTCAACACCACTTTTGAGGGTGTCATCCCGTGGATCAAGCGTCGACATGAATCCGCAGAAAGCGATTGGACACGCGAACAGTACGAGGGTTACATGCGCTTAGTGCCGTGTTCGGCATGTGAAGGTGCCCGGCTCAAGCCGTCCACATTGGCGATCACTATCAATGATCGAAATATTTCTCAGGTGTGTGAAATGTCCATCGGGGAGTCTGCGAAATTTTTAGAAGGCTTGGTTCTCTCAGATCGAGACGCGATGATCGCAGCACGGGTCGTTAAGGAAGTAAATGCGCGACTCGGATTTCTGCTCAATGTGGGGCTGGATTATCTGAGTTTGTCGAGAGCCGCAGGAACCTTGGCGGGTGGCGAAGCGCAACGCATTCGTCTGGCGAGTCAAATCGGATCTGGGCTGGTCGGTACCTTGTATGTGCTCGATGAGCCGTCGATCGGCTTGCATCAGCGGGACAATCGCCGTCTGATTGAAACATTGCACCGTTTGCGGGATTTGGGCAACACAGTTTTGGTTGTTGAGCATGACGAAGAAACCATCCGTGAAAGTGACTGGATTGTTGATATCGGACCCGGCGCTGGCGAACATGGGGGAGAAGTTGTGTACAGCGGCCCTGTGAAGGGCATCCTGAAAGTCAAAGAATCAATCACTGGTCAATACCTTGCTGGCAAGCGGTCCATTCCACTTCCAGAGAAACGCCGCACTCCTGGTTCACAGTGGCTAGAAATCGTTGGCGCACGGGAACACAATTTACAGAATGTGACCGTGAAGATTCCTTTGGGATGCTTCGTTGCGGTGACCGGCGTGTCAGGTAGTGGTAAGAGCACTCTTGTGCGAGATATTCTGCTGCCAGTTTTGATGCAACACATCTACAAATCAAAAGATGCACCTGGCAAACATAAGAAGATCAATGGTGTTGAGCATCTAGACAAAGTCATCGACATGGATCAATCTCCGATTGGGCGTACGCCACGTTCCAACCCCGCTACATATACGGGAGTCTTTGACAATATTCGTAAGTTGTTCGCCACGACTGCCGAGGCCAAGGTGCGCGGTTACATGCCTGGGCGTTTTTCTTTCAACGTGCAAGGAGGTCGATGTGAAGCATGCTCGGGAGACGGCAACATCAAAATTGAGATGCACTTTTTGCCCGATGTGTATGTTCCTTGTGAAGTTTGCAAAGGCGCGCGATACAACCGAGATACTTTGGACATTACTTTCAAGGGCAAGAATATTGCCGACGTCTTAAATATGCCTGTAGCTGAAGCTGTTGACTTTTTCTCCAACCAACCAGTGATCGCGCGACACATGCAGACATTGGTTGATGTTGGTTTGGGTTACGTTCGTTTAGGTCAATCGGCTCCAACATTGTCGGGCGGTGAGGCGCAACGAGTGAAACTCGCAGCTGAACTAGCGAAGAGGAGTACTGGTCACACGATCTATCTGCTCGATGAGCCGAC
>CAMAYS010000076.1:0-9863 GCA_945862545.1 Bifidobacterium breve
GCCTATCTGCCACCGCGTGATGAGATGCTCCGTGCTCTCCGTGATGCTGGTTTCTCCGATGCCACTCATCAACAGCTATCCGGTGGACTCACTCAACTGATGCTCGCCACTAGAGATTGATCCAATGAGTGATGAGAGCAACAACGCAAGTCTTTGATGCAGCAGTTGATCTCAACGATGTCGCCGGCGGAGATGGTTATCTTTTTGTCCGCGATGGTGTTGGTTTCGCGGGTCAAGGAATCGCACACAGCATTTCCGCGGATACAGCGGCTGATTTTCTCCGCACTATTGACCATGACAACCAAACATCTCTAGATGTCGGGCCGATCGCCATTGGCAATATTGCATTTCAAAGAATGGCGCCAGCGACATTAGTTATTCCGCGCAAGGTTGTCGGTAAGGACGAAGCAGGGAACTGTTGGATCACGACCATTGATGATGCCCCACCAACAATCTCTCCGGCGCTTGCCTCACAGCCCAAACCGTCAACATTCAATGTGGAACCAATCACACCTATTGAGACCTACAAGAAGGCTGTGCTTGCCGCTCGCGATGCCGTTCGTTCTGGTGCGATCACCAAGGCAGTAATCGCACGAGAAATTCGCGTCACTAGCTCAATTCCTATTGACGTCCATGCGGTTCTTCTTCGACTACGCGCCACCTTTGCCCGTAGCTACCGCTATTCAATCAACGGTTTTATCGGTGCATCCCCCGAACTGCTTGTCGAGATCAAGGGCGATCGCATTCGTTCTCATCCCTTGGCAGGTACAACCCCTCGTACAGGTGATCCAAAGACCGACGATGAACTAGCGCGCAAACTGATCGCCAGTATGAAAGATCAAGTTGAGCACCGAGTGGTCATTGATGTCATTCATGAGATGTTGTTGCCGTGGTGTTCATACCTTGACTGGGAACCCGAACCATCCGTCCTACAAGTTGCCAATGTGCAGCATCTCGGCACGCTCATTGAGGGTCATCTGAGTGCAGTCCGCCCCAGCATGATGGAGATTGTGCGGACCCTGAGCCCGACACCAGCACTAGGCGGCCATCCGCGTGACGCTGCCTTGGCTCTCATCGCCGAAGTAGAAGAACTTGATCGTGGACCATATGGAGGCGCTGTTGGCTGGGTCGACGGCTCAGGAAATGGAACATGGGCAGTGGCTATTCGATGCGCTGAACTCTCCGATGACCGCCTCACCGCTCGGCTGATTGCCGGTGGAGGAATCGTCGCGGCGTCAGATCCCGATGCCGAGTTGGCAGAAACTCAAGCCAAATTTCAGGCCATGTTGTCGGCCATCGTACGACCGTAAAATTCGCTCACAGCGAAAGTGCGCTGTGTACCGCCTTATGCAGTAGACGATGATGCTGCACCTCATTGTGGCGATCGGTTTTGACGACTATCACAGCGAAGCCAGGGGTGGATAGCGCTGTCTCTAGTTCAGCCGAAGACGTCACCTCAAAGGCAGGCAGGCCATGTGCTTGCGCAAGTTGCGCGATGTTCGTGTCATGGGGAGTACCGAAAAGCGTTTCGAACACATCAGAAGCAAGCAATGTTGCCTGCGGGAGATAATGGAATATCCCTCCCCCATCATTATCGGTGACGAGAATCTTGAGATTGAGATCGCGTCTTTTGAGAGCTATCAAACTTGACGAGTCGTGCACAAAAGCGACATCACCAATCAGCACCGCTGTGGAATGCCCAGTTGCCACGGCAACTCCAATCGCACTCGCCAGAACACCGTCGATTCCATTTGCTCCGCGATTTGAAAAGACACGCACATGAGAGCAATCTCCGCCAAACCATTCCATATCGCGAATGGGCATTGACGATGACAGCACAAGGTTGCTACCTAGCGCCAAGGCAGCGATTAATTGGCGACTCACAGCACTTGCTGTCAAAGAGTCTTCGTCACGATGCACCTGCTCAATAGCACGGCGGGCCTGATGGTCACGAGTGATCCAGTCGGTCTTCACATGGGATGCGGGCGACATATCAAAACTCTTCGCAAGAGTTGCGCAAAAATACGACACCTCGCAGGTGATATTAGAGACGACTCGTTGATCAGGGTCAAAAACGGTTTGATATGAACTGACGTGGATCTGTCGAGCGTTAGAGGCAGTCAGCCATTGTGCGAGGACTTTGGAACTTGGTGCTTCTCCAAGACGTAAGACCAGTTCAGGTTGATGCATCTTTGCGAAATTCGGTTCACGTATCAGCGAATCAAAGTGCAGAATCGCGTCGGGCAAGCCCTGGCAACCCGAACGTGAATCGGCCAAGATCGGCCAACCAGTTGCACGCGCCAACTCCGCCACGCTCGCAGGATCACCACAGCCTCGCCCGGCAACAATTACTCCCCGACTTGTTTTCATGGTGTCAGCGAGTGTCTGCAGATCAGATTCCGCAATGCGCGGATGATGTGCCACATGGAAGCGTTGATGATCTTGCGGTTCAAACTCAACGGCAGAACCAGTCAGGGGTTCGCGGAATGGGAGGTTGATATGCACTGGGCCTGCATTAACTCCACAGCAGGCGACGAAAGAATGGTGTGCCAAGGGCGACCAAGAATCACAACTGGCAATCTCTGCGACACCAGGATCATGGAACCAACGAACACTGCTACCAAAGATGTGCGTCTGAGAGACTGTCTGAGGCGCCCCCACATCGCGTAACTCCGCAGGTCGATCTGCCGTCAGCACCAAAATGGGCACATGCGAGAGGTCCGCCTCAATGACCGCAGCGTGAAAATGCGCCACTGCGGTTCCCGAGGTGCACAACAAGATGGCTGGTCGTTCATCTGCCAGACCGATACCTAAAGCAGCGAAAGCAGCGGATCGTTCATCGTGAAAAACATGCACCATGATTTCGGGATGAGCCAGCAAGGCTAAGGCCATCGGCGTGGAGCGTGAACCTGGGGCGAGCACCGCTTGTCGCACGCCCAATTGGGCCCACTGTGCAACCAGGACAGCGCAAAAAGTCGCCTGCACGTCCTCGCTGGGTCGACCAGCCAGACTGAGAGCAAGGTTTTGTGATGCCACGATCCTAAACGCTACGCCGTCTTTGTGCTGAGTGACCATCTAAGGTACAAACATGCAAATTGAAATTTGGTCGGATGTGGTCTGTCCGTGGTGCTTCATCGGCAAACGCCGTTTTGAGCAAGCCATGGCGAATGTCACCTCAGGTCCCGACGCCATCACATCGTCTGTGGAGATCGTCTATCGGGCCTACCAATTAGACCCAACAGCGCCCGCTCATTCCACTGCCCCCGTACGCGATGTCTATGCGAAGAAGTTTGGCGGCTACGAACGGGCCGACAAAATCATTTCCCAACTCACGCAAACTGCCGCCGAAGATGGACTTGATTTCCGCATGGACATTGCCCAACGCTCAAACACCATTCTCGCTCACCGCCTGATGTGGTGGGTCGGATCTGAGCATGGTTATGAAGTTCAATCCTCCCTCAAAGAAGCGCTACTGAATTGCTACTTCACGCTCGGTCAGAACGTGGGCGAACTTGACACCCTCGTATCTGTTGCCCTCGAAGTTATTCCCCACGAAGTATCAGATGAACTCTTCGCCGATTCAATCAGAGATTTTCTGCTCAGTGAATCTGGCAAGGGAGAAGTCACCGAAGAGTTGGCAATGGCTATGTCTCATGGAATCACTGGAGTACCCACCTATGTCATCAACGGACAGTGGTCAATCCCTGGGGCACAAGATGTGGAGACTTTCGAACGCGTCTTGCGTCGCGCAGCCGAGCGAATGGCCCAATGAACCCCGCAGCAGATTCTTCGTGGCACCAGCGCAATGGTCCGCTCTTTGTTGAAGAACGATCGACCGACGGTGGTGGCACGCCGCAAGTTTTCCTTCACGGCTTTACCCAAACTTCGCGATCATGGGACCCTTATGTGGCGCTCCTTGATCAGTCAACCCCGATGCTGCGTATCGATATGCCCGGTCACGGTCTATCAACCCATATACGCGCCAATCTCCCAGCGACCGCTGATCTCATCGCCACCCAATGCGGTCGTGCTGATTACATCGGATACTCCATGGGTGGACGGGTAGCACTGCATGTGGCGCTACAGCATCCCCAATGTGTGCGACGTTTAGTTTTAATCAGTGCCACTGCGGGTATCGCCGATCCAGATGAGCGCCAGAAGCGACGGAGCGATGACGCAGTTCTCGCTGATTCCATTGGAGAACTTGGCGTTCCTCTGTTCATCAATCAATGGTTAGCGCAACCAATGTTTTCGCGTCTCCCTACATCACAGGATGATATTTCTGATCGTGCTCGAAATACCGTTGAGGGATTAGCCCAGAGTCTGCGCGACTCGGGTACTGGATCTCAAGAATCATTATGGGAACGACTACATGAGTTGACGATGCCGGTCCTACTCGTTGTCGGAGAAGAAGATGTAAAGTTCTGCAACATCGCCCACGAGATGAAGGCTCTCATCGGTGACAACGCGCGACTAGAGATGATCGCTGAGGCTGGACATACCGTTCATCTCGAACAGAGTCAACTGCTCAAACGCTTGTTGACTGAGTTTCTATAACTGCCCTACGCAACAACGAGCAGGACGAAAGCAACTAAGTCAATTGCTCCGAGAATCATCCCGGCTAAGGCCATGCCACTTCCCTTGAGCCTCTCGGGCTGGGAACTGATTCTTGAACGTGCCTTGCTACCCAACACCAAGGCCACAGTTCCTAGTATCACACCGAAGAAAAGTAAGCCAACGATGCCACAGACCAAGGAGGCAATCGCTTGACCGTCGTTTCGGACGGGCCCACCAAAATTGGTCTCGTAATTCGAAGGCGGAATGGGAGGTGGCAAAGAGTTCACAGATAAACCTTAGCCACCGATGATGAAGGCAACCGTGACCAAAACTCCAAGTATCAATTGCGAACGCCCAGTATCTCCCAAGACTTCAATCAGATCAACCCCCGTCGCTCCCCCACGAACTTTGGAAATCGGCAACATCACGAAAATTCCTGTCGCCAGCACCAGCAATAACCACGGATTCCAAAACGCACCGCCCGACCCAGAAAGAACTCCGAGCACCATCAAAGCAACGTACAGATAGCGCGTTCGTTGGTCTCCAAGCCTCACTGCCAAGGTTCGTTTGCCGACGACACGATCAGTTGGAATATCTCGCAAGTTATTGATCACCAATAGCGCACATGCCAAACAGCCCACAGATGCACCCATCAACCAAGACAGCGCGGGCATGCGTTCAAGAACTACAAATGTCGTACCAACTGTCGCCACTAATCCAAAAAATACAAAGACAAATACTTCCCCGAGTCCAAAATACCCATATGGATTTTTCCCGCCGGTATAAAACCAGCCCGCCAAAATCGCTGCCACACCGACTAACAAAATCACCCATGTCGTAACAATGACCAGCACTAAACCGAATGCCGCTGCCACCCCAAAGGCACACATCGCAGCCAACTTGACTTGCCGTGCTGGTACTGCGCCAGAGCCGACAAGCCGCATCGGACCGACCCGTACTTCATCAGTACCGCGTACTCCATCGCTGTAGTCATTGGCATAGTTCACTGCGATCTGCAACGCCAGACTCACCAGTAGTGCCAAGATCGCCCGCCACCACACGGCACCCACTTCGCCGACACATATCACTGTTCCCACCGCCACAGGCACGACCGCTGCTGGCAAGGTTCTTGGGCGAGCACCGAGTATCCACTTATTCACCCCTTGAACGCTAGTGCGCCTGATGACTCAATCTCGTAACCTCAAAATGTGAACTCATTGATCGCCATTGACCTCGCTGGAGGGCAGCGTTTCGTGGATGAACTTTCACGGGCCTGGGATAACGGCGATGCCATCTTGCCTATTGATCAACGCCTTGGCATTCACGCCAAACGTGCGCTCATGACGCAGATGCGCGCCTCGCAAGTTATTGATGAAACAGGATCAACCGTTCTTGAAGGTGGACAAGAAACTGAATCCGATGACGCTCTCGTCGTTGCCACAAGCGGAACAACAGGCCAAGCGAAAGGTGTCGTGCTGACTCATGCCGCGGTGCTTGCCTCAGCACTCGCTAGTTCCCGCGCTCTTGAGGTGGATGTCAACGATCACTGGTTGGCATGTCTGCCGCTCTGCCATGTTGGAGGCCTGAGTGTTGTCACGAGAGCACTGCTGACCGGCAGTGCCCTAACTGTGATCCCTGCCTTCGATGCGCAGGAAGTAACTCGCGCTGCTCACGAATGCAACTTGGTGTCCTTGGTACCGACCGCTTTGCAACGCATTGATCCGCGCTTATTTCGCTCAATTCTCCTCGGAGGAAGTCGCCCCCCAAACCCCCGTCCTGCGAACACAATTGCCACCTATGGGCTCACTGAGACTGGCTCAGGAGTGGTCTATGACGGTGTTCCACTTGCCGGTGTAGAAATATCCTTCACCACCGATGGTGAAATCTTGCTGAGATCTCCGATGAACATGCGCTCATATCGCAATGGCGAGACGAGCATTGACAGCGCCGGATGGTTACACACTGGCGACATTGGACGCTTGCTCCCCAATGGCAACCTCAGCGTTGAGGGACGACGTGATGAGATGATCACCAGCGGCGGCGAAAAGGTTTGGCCAGAGGCTGTTGAAGACGCCTTACGTACTTTGTTGATGGAGCAAGACTTTGCGATTGTCGGGTTAGATGACGAAGAGTGGGGACAGAAAGTCGTTTTAGTCAGCACCGCTGTGGATCTTGACATTGCCGAAATTCGAGCTCACGTCAATCAAACTCTTCCGATGTACTGCGCCCCTAAAGACATTTACCATCTGCCCTCAATTCCGAGAACGGCCGTTGGCAAAGTTCAACGTCACATCATCGCCGAGGCATTGCTGCACTAATGACCGACCCATCTGTGAGAACTACATTTTGCATATGGGAAAACTTGACGGGAAAGTCGCATTAATCACGGGAGCCGCCTCTGGTATCGGACGCGCAATAACCGAGCGTTATATCGCTGATGGCGCGTGTGTTATGGCAGGAGATATTGATGCCGCTGGTCTCACAGCACTCGAGGCGCAATTTGGCTCCTCCATAGCAACTCTTCTGTGCGATGTGACCAGTGAAACCGAGGTCGCCGCACTGTGTGAATGCGCCATTGAGCGATTCGGGCACCTCGATATCGTCGTCGCCAACGCAGGTGCGGGAACCTACGGATTAATCACAGATCTCCCCCTTGAAGAATGGCGCCGAATCATTGACCTGTGTTTGACGGGAGTCTTCATCACCTTGAAACACGCAGGCAGTCGAATCAGTGATGGCGGATCAATCATCACCATCGCTTCTCTCAATGCCATCCAACCCTCTCAAGGAATGTCGGCTTACTGCGCCGCCAAAGCAGGTGTAGCGATGCTCAGCCAAGTTGCAGCCATGGAATTGGGGGGACGGAAAATTCGCGTGAACACCATTGCTCCGGGCCTTGTCGAAACAAACGCCACCAGCGGAATGTTTTCGATACCGATAATTATCGAAGAGTTCACAGAGAATGCAACTCTTTCACGATTCGCTCAAGCCAGCGAGATAGCGGCAGTCGCTTCCTTCTTGGCGTCAGATGAGGCCTCATTCATGAGCGCATCTTTCGTCTCGGTTGATGGTGGCGGCAACACTGGGCGATACCCCAACCTTCCCCAAGCATTTGCCTCTCTCAACAATTAGACAGCGGGCGTGTGATCCGGGTCGCTGATGACCCCGACACGAACCTTACGAATGCGTCGACCTTGCACCGCGACGACCGTTAATCGCCAGCCATCAAAATCAATGAACTCACCAAGTGTCGGCACATGCTCAAGGGTTCCGAAAACGAAACCCCCGATACTGTCCCACTCTTCGTCGGGAATATTGCTGGCTATCTTGTCGTTGACATCAGAAACGCTGGTTGAACCATCAATCAGGTACTGACCATCCTCAAGATGAACGATCGCATCATGATGCGTGTCGTATTCATCAACGATTTCACCGACTAGCTCTTCAAGACAATCTTCGAGAGTGATCAGACCAGCAATACTGCCGTACTCATCGGCCACCACTGCAAGGTGGAATTTCTTCGCCTGCATTTCGCGCATCAATCGATTCACGGGTTTATTCTCTGGAATCACCACAGCGGCACGCATATGTCCAGTTACTGCGGCACTTCCCAAACCAGCTCGCTCTTGCTTCATGAGATCCTTGATAAAGGCGATTCCCACAACATCATCATCCTCGGTCAAAACTGGTAAGCGCGATACACCATGTTCAATGGCGACATCAATTGCCTGTGTCAGGGTAAATAAACTTGACACCGTGATCATGTCCGGTAGCGGCACCATCACCTCACGTGCCACAGTGTCTCCGAACTCGATGATTGACTCGATCAGATCACGTTCCTCTTCTTCAATGATGTCGTCCTGGTAAGCCGCATCAACAATGCCTAAAAGCTCCTGCTCGCTAACAAATGGCCCCTGCTTTAAACCTTTCCCGCGCACAATGACATTTGTCAGACTGATCAACCATCCAGAGACAATGCGAAGTGGTGGAAAGGAAACCAAAAGTTTTGTTCCAAGCGCGGTTGATAGCGCCGCTTTTTCTGGATATTGCAAAGCATAAGTTTTGGGTACTGCTTCCGCAAGAACAAAAAACACGATCACGTTGAGCAGAACACCTGCCGCCACACCGAAAGGACCAAAGGCGCGACCGGCCACAACTCCAGTCAAAGTGGCTTGGACTGTCTGACAAATGTTCACGGAGAGCAAGAGAGGATTCACCCATTTTTGCGGCTCACCCACCAACTGCTGCAGAGCTTTTGCCTGCTTCACTCCACCCTCGGCCATGGCAGCCGCTTTGGGTTTGGTCATTCTCGACAAACCCATCTCCGCAAGGGAGAAGAAAATCAGAAGCAAGAGAAGCAATAGAATTGCCCCGATCATTCCCCAATCAGCACCCGTGAAAGTTGCCGCCAATATTGTTGAAAGAACCATTAGGTTTCGTCTTCCTGACTTTGTTGAAAATTCGGTGGCGGTTCGGCGTGCCAGTGATGCGCTTGTAACATTATCCGCTCTTGTTCTTGCATTTTCGCTGTCTTGATGAGGTCATCGTGATCCCAGCCAAGAATGTGCAGAATACCGTGCACAATTAAAAGGGCCATCTCATCATCCACCGTCCCGGCATGCGTGGGAGCTTGGGCAACAGCCACTTCAGGGCAAATCACTACATCTCCTAGCAACAGTGGCAGATCACCTCGATCCGGTGCAGGGCGATCAGGACCGAGCGAGGCACCCGTAGGGCCATTAACCATTTCCAGAACCTCACCGCCATCAATGGGGAAAGCCAAAACGTCGGTGGGACCTTCTTTGCCCATATGTTCAAGATTGAGTTCAGCCATGTCATGACTTGTCACAAAAAAGATGCTCAGTTCAGTTCCTCCGCGCACACCTTGAGCAGCGAGTACATCGCCTGCCAATTTTTGCCATCTCAACAAGTCAACTGCGACAGCTGTTTGCTCATCGGCACAAAAAACTTCGGCTTCAGTGTTGCCACCGACCTTGACCTTGCGACGAAATCTCGGAGGACCCTCAACCATGGGACTTATTCACCCGAGCATTCTTTCTTTCGGAATCTTTTTCATAGGCAGCAACGATGTCACCAACAATACGGTGTCGAACGACATCAGTGGCGTCAAGATGAACAAATTGCAAGCCTTCAATCTCCCCCAGGAGGTTCTGCAGACCCGCCAAACCACTCCGGCCATCAGGAATATCTACCTGAGTTGCATCACCGGTGATGACGACCTTTGAGCCAAACCCGATTCTGGTGAGAAACATTTTCATTTGCTCGGGAGTCGTGTTTTGCGCTTC
>CAMAYS010000077.1:0-9702 GCA_945862545.1 Bifidobacterium breve
CCGCTAAACGATCGGCTTTTTCTTCGGGACAATAGAACGCAGTGTCGGTCATTCCGAGCGGTGCGAAAATTCGATCACGTAAAAAGTCACCTAAACGTTGACCACTAATCACTTCAACGACTCGTCCAAGAACATCAATTGAATTTGAATAATTCCATTCGGCTCCGGGTTGAAACAAGAGTGGTTGTTGTGCGAGCAATGAACACACACCAGCAAGATCGAGTTCGCGTGGGAAACCCCATTCCATTCCGGCACGTCGATACAACTCATCAACAGGATGCGAATACATAAAGCCATAGGTCAAACCTGCGGTGTGTGTGAATAGATGCCACATTTCCATCGCACTGGTTTGTGGCCCAAGCATTGGTTTTAAGAAAGTGCCACCTAAAAAGACTTTCGAATCACCGAATTCAGGAATGAACTTTGAGACATGATCATGAAGTTCAAATTTTCCTTCTTCCCACAACATCATCGCGGCGACTGCGGTGATCGGCTTCGTCATCGAGAAGATGCGATAGATCGTGTCGTCGGCAATTGGTTTGTTGTTTTCACGGTCGGCCAGACCGTATGAAGCGGACAAGGCGATCTTTCCTTCTCGCGCGATCGTCAGAGCCCAGCCGGAAAGTGATGACTCGTCGACATACGTTTTGAATCGAGTTTCAATTCGGGCCAATCGTTCGGCGTTCATGCCGACTTCACTGGCATCAACAAATGGAAGGCCATGACTGGCGGTGTTCGACATATGCGAACCCTAGACAAAATCAACGACCCGGTAGCGAGCGGTGAAGCTCAAGCTGGCCGGGCCGTCAATGCCGCTGGCGGGAGCGGCAACATGAACACTACATGGACAATCGCAGGTCAACTACCAGAAAAGCGGAAGAAATATTCAGCGTACTTTAAAAATTCTTATCGTTTTGTCAGGTGTTCTGTCACTCTGTCTGGTGGTTATTCTGCACCGCAGTCGTGATGGGGTGGTGGTTGGGGTGTGAGTTGATGTTTGGACCATGAAACGCCGTTTTTCGGGACGTGGGTGACGCGGGCGCCAATGAAGTGGCTGATCTCGGTTAATGCGTGTTCACAGGTAGGGGTACCCCTACATTTCGCGTTATTTGATGTATTGACGCTTCACAGTGGCTACAACAGTAATCATGATTGCTGTTGATGTATGTAACTTGCCGGCTACTGGCGGCTCGACGTTTGTTGTGGTCGCTGGTTTGTTCTTGTTGGTTGCTGGTGTGATTGTGGCGCGTTGGGTGCGTCAGTCTGCTGGACGATTGTCAGTTGTGGTGGCGCCTTTGGTGTTGCTGGGTGGTTTGGTGTTGGCGCCTCAAGTGGCTGATCCGTGTGCACCAGCGACAACAACTGTTCCGTCAGCGACAACGACTGTTCCGTCAGCGACAACGACAACGACGGTTGCCCCTGGCCCTGCATACGGTGTGGGTGATACGGGTCCTGGTGGCGGCATCGTGTTTTATGTGGATCTGACTCGGGGACCGGGTTCACAATATTTTGAGGCAGCACCGGTTGGGGCTCAAGTTCAAAGAACTTGGGCTACCGGACCAAACCAGTCTGCACCCGTTACTGGCGCTGACGGTACAGCAATTGGTACGGGCGAACAGAACACCGTAGAAATTGTTGCACAGTCAGGAAATCTGGCAGCAACATCGGCTGCTGTTTATTGCAGCGAACTAGTTTCTGGCGGACAATCGGACTGGTTTTTACCGTCGAAAGATGAGTTGAATCTGATGTATACGAATCTCCAAAGTGCAAGTATGCCGCTTGGTGGTTTTTCTACTGGCGTCTATTGGAGTTCTTCTGAGTACGCCGACAGCAACGCGTGGGACCAGTATTTCGGCGACGGCGCTCAGTACTACGACGGCAAGTACGGCACGACCTACGTCCGTCCCGTGCGGGCTTTTTAACTATTTATCTATTTATCTATTTAATTTCTTATGTTCTCGTCGCTTTCGGCGGCGAGAACATAAGAAATTTTCTTTTTGAGATTCAGACTTTTGGGTGACGTTCTTCAACCTTGGGGTGCATTCCAGTAACCTCTATATCGATCACGCGCAGTGTGGCAGCGAATTTCGCACCCACCCGATGACCTCTGCACAGACACTGATTTCGTGTAAAAGACCTGATTGCCACCCTTTAACCTCTGATTTTTCGTATTCTCTGTGCAATGGCTATCTCATTTTCTCGTCCTGATCCCTCTTCGCCGACCGCTGTCGCTGGGGCAACCTTTCCTTCTTCGCGTCGCGGCTTTGACCAAAATGAGGTTCGTGACTTCTTGCGGATGGTTGCTGCTGAACTTTCTCGTCTGACGGAACGCACCATTTTTCTTGAGGGAGAATTGCTAAATGCCCAGCGTGATGGGTCTGGAGCACCCGTTGAACTGAATGAAGAGACCGTCGCTGCCCTGCTCGGTGAGGAAACCGCGCGCATTGTCCAGGCCGCTCGTGAGGCCGCCACAAAGATCAAGATTCGCTCCGAGGAGACAGCCACGCGTTTGGTGCGTGAAGCCACAGATGAAGCCACCCGCTTACGTGAGGACGCTGAACTTGAGAGTGCGCGTCGTCGCCAAGACGCTGCTTCTGACGCTGATACAGAGATTTTGACAGCAAAACAGCAAGGTCGTGATATGGTCAATGAGGCCCGCGCTTATCGCGAGCGAGTACTGGCTGATGTGGCGCGTCGTCGTGAAATGGCGCGCGAGCAATTAGAAGACCTATTCCACGGACGCGAGCGTTTGATCCAAGCTTTTGATCGTGCGCGCTTGGCCAGTGAAGATGTGTTGCGCGATTTGGATGACGCTGGCGATGAGCCCAGCGAGTTTGTCAATTTGGCTCCAACTACTGGTCCAATTCCGGTCATTGTTCAAGCTGATCAAGTTGTGGCCCAAGAGGCAATCCGTTCGGCTATTTCATCAGCGCCAGCTTTCGCTCCGTACGACCAAGATGAAGACACCATTGTCGAGCAGACTGCCGCAGAAGTTGTTGTTGAGGCGATTGTGCATGACCAAAATCTTGCTGACGAAGTGATTGTCCTTGAAGAAACCGTTGTGCAGGAGCCGATCTCTAATGTGGTTTCGTTATTCCCGCGTCATGAAACATCAACAGATATTGGTGATAGTGACAGCGGTGTGAGCGCGCAAGAGCCGGTTACTCATTTGCATGTTGCCCCCACGCCGAAGGTAGCCGATGTTGTAGCTGATGATATTTTCGCCAAACTGCGACGTTCGAGTGCTGATGTTGTTGCCAAAGAAGTAGCCACAACTGAGGCTAAGAAATCTCAACCTGCGCAGAAGAAGCAGATTGTTGTGACCACGACAGAAACAATTGTTGAGCGTGCAGTCAAAGTGGCTGTGGAAACTCCGGTTGAAGATGCCGTTGAAATTTCAGAGACAATCACGACACCTTTTGAGGCTCGTGATGAGGTTCTAGTCCCGATCATCGTGGCGATGGGGCGCAAGATCAAGCGAGTACTTGCAGATGAGCAAAATGAAATTCTAGATATCTTGCGCGGCAAGCCTGTTGTCAAAACCTTGGATGCGATAGTGGGACCAAAGTCTGATCATTCGGCGCGGATCACTGCGGCTCTTGAATCCTCGGTGAAGTCCGCTGCCTTTGAAGGAGCGAAATCATTATCAAGTGGATCTGACAAGGAACTGCACAAGATTGTGGCTTCTCAGTCGGTCGCCATTGACGAGTTCATTATCTCAACGATTGTCACTCCGTTACGCGAACGCTTGAGTCGCAGTATTTCTCAGGCCGCTGGTGACAATGCAGAACTGACAACGTTGGTGCGCGTCGTGTACCGAGAGTGGAAGAACAAGCATGTCGATGAGCATGTGGATGATATTGCTCAGACTGCTTATGGGCGCGGTGCGTTTGCTGCATTGGTTCCTGGAACGAAAGCCTGCTGGAAAGTTGATCCGACTGGGCCAGCCTGTGCTGACGCTGAAGATAACTCTTTGGCCGGTTTTGTCACTGTCGGTGAGGCGTTCCCCACAGGTCACACCCATGCACCCGCTCATGCTGGTTGCCGTTGTGCACTTGTTCCGCAGCAGAACTAGTCTCATTGCGTGAGACCATCATCAGATTTGCCACGTAGCCCGCGTCGTCGTCCCAACAGCAATCGGCCTGCATGGGCCTCTAAGGGTCGTATCGCACTTTTTGTCGTAGCGGCTTTGATTTTGTTTTTGTTTTTATCAGCCCGCACTTTGGCGAACTTTTATGTCGACTTACTGTGGTTCCGCTCTGTTGATCACGCTTCCGTTTTTTGGACGGGGATCAAGGCCAAGGTGCTTCTCGGTGCAGTGTTCAGCGTTGGCTTTGCCATCGTTTCATTCATCAGTCTCACGTTGGCGGAGCGTTTGTCCTCTAGCGAACTTCCTCTTGGTCCAGAACGTGAAGTAGTTGAACGTTTTCGTCTGATCGTCGGTAACCGCACGCGTCTTCTGAGAATTGTCATCTCGGCTCTTTTTGGATTGATTATTGGACTTCCTGCAATAGCGCAGTGGCAAGACTGGTTGCTCTTTAGAAACTCGCAATCGTTTGGTATTGACGATCCGCAATTCGGTGTGGATATCGGTTTTTATGTTTTCAGACTTCCATTTTTGACTTTCGTTGTTGACTGGGCTTTTGCAGCTCTCGTTGCGGTGACTCTGATGACTGCGGTCATGCACTTCCTGAATGGTTCGATTCGACTTCAGACAACTAGCGAACGAATTGCGAGAGGTGCGCGGATTCATTTGAGTGTTCTTTTCGCCATTCTGGCGGCGATTAAGGCAGCAGATTATTGGCTGCAGAGATTTGAACTGACAGTGTCGGGTCGAGGTGTGGTGCAAGGCGCGACATTCACCGATGTCAAGGCTCAGTTACCAGCAATCAACTTGTTGATCATGGTCAGCCTGTTGGTGGCGGGATTGTTCTTGGCAGGAATTAAGTGGGGTGGTTGGCGTTTGCCGTTGCTCTCAATGGCACTGTGGGCGGTTGTGGCCATCGTTGCTGGTGCCATTTATCCAGCGGTCATCCAACGTTTCGTGGTCCAACCAAACGTCACGACCCGTGAACGGCCCTACATCGGACGAAACATTATTGCCACTCAGGTAGCGATGGGGATTGACAAAGTTGCTGTCGTTGATTTGCCGGCAGGAGAAGTGACTGATGCTGAAGTGGCGCAGGATCCGACGCCGTTGTCAGATACGCGACTACTTGATGTCTCTGAAATGAGGGATCGTTATTCGTTAGATCAGGGGCTATTTGCCTTCTACGCGATTAATGATTTGGATGTTGACCGCTATGACATTGCTGGGCGATCACAGCAGACAATGGTGGCCGCTCGAGAATTGAATCCTGATGGAATACCCAATAAAACTTGGGTCTCACGTCATTTGATCTATACGCATGGGTGTGGAGTTGTGGCTGCCAGCGCTTCTCAGATCACCTCTGATGGCCGTCCCATCTATGAAGAAATCGCCACTGAACGGCCTCAGTTGTATGTTGGCACGTATCAGCCAGGATACGCGATTGTCAATACCAAACAAGTTGAGCAGGCATGTCCAAATACAACTGCTGAAAAATATCAGGGCACGGGTGGAATTACTCTTGACTCAACTTTGAAGAAGTTGTCTTTTGCGGTTCACTTCGGAGAGTTCAACTTGCTGGGTTCAAGTTTGGTTACCGATGAGTCGCGCCTGATCAACGTGCGCGATGTGAGCGACAGAGTTTCAAAGGTTGCTCCGTTCCTCAAACTTGATGCTGACCCGTACCCCGTGGTCGTTGATGGCAAGGTGCTGTGGGTCATAGATGCCTTTACCACTACGTCGCGCTATCCCTACGCGCAGCAGGCCAACACTGACAATCTGACTTACGGCTCAGGACTCAAGCACAGCTTTAACTATGTCCGCAACAGCGTCAAGGCTGTCGTCGATGCTTATGACGGTTCGGTCACTTTGTATGTTGTTGATTCGCAAGATCCGATTGTCAACGCTTGGTCGGCATCTTTCCCAGGTTTGTTTACCTCCGGAGACGAAGTCCCCGACGCCTTGCGCGCGCACTTTCGCTATCCGGAGGATCTCTTTCGAGTCCAGACCAATTTGTACGGTCGTTATCAGTTCACGGACACTGATCAATTCTTCAACCGTGACTCGGCATGGAGCGTCGCTCAAGCTGCTCAACGTGAACCAGAAGTTGCGGTGACCGCAGGTGATGCTACGGCGATTGGTGATATCAACTCAGAGGCCAACACTGGTGATGTGGCTGACGCAAATGTGGCCCGCTTTGAGCCCTACTACACGCTCTTTCACACGCCGGATTCCGTTGGTTCAAAAGTGCCCGCGTCATTTTCGCTGATCCGTCCATTCGTTCCTTTTTCATCAGATGACACGCGAAAAGAACTGCGTGCACTCATGGTCGTTTCAAGTGATCCAGAAACCTACGGACAGTTGACGGTCTACAAATACAGCGGGGTACTTCCGTCGGGTCCAGCCACAGTTTCAGCGGAGTTGAGTAGTAATCCGAATATCTCCCCAGTGATTACCTTGCTTGATCAACGCGGTTCACGAGTCATCCTTGGACAGTTGCAAGTGGTGCCCATCGGCAAAGGATTGGTGTGGGTCCAACCGCTCTATGTGCGGCCGGATGATTCGGGCTCAAAGCAGGTTTTCGTTCGTCGAGTTTTGGCTTGGTACAACGGTGAAGCTGTCATTGGCGACACCCTGACTGAGGCCGTCAATCGCCTTTTCCCGAGGTCAAAAGTTGATTTAGGTGAAGTCGTTGGCGATTCGGGCTCCGATCCAGGTACCGATCCTGGTACTGATCCCGGAACCGATCCTGGCACCGACCCTGGTACTGATCCCGAAACAGATCCGACATCTGATGATCCAGTGGCGTTATTAGAAGCAGCGGAAGTTCTTTTTGACGAAGCAGATGTGGCGCTGCGCGACGGTGACTTGGGTACCTACCAGAGCAAGGTTGACGAGGCGCAGGCCCTCATCAGTCGGGCACTGACATTGCTGGGGTCATAGTTCTGGCGATTCAGATTTTTTTGCTGATCATGTCAACAACCTCGGTGAGGTCTTCAAGAAACGCAATTTGGTAACGAACCTGTTCAGCGGCGAGCCGACTTTGATCAGTATGTAGTGCTTCAATCTGTTGCGGAAGTTCAGTCACAGTGACAGCAATCTCTGTGGTTCGCTGTCCGAGAGTGTCAATGTCGCCCGAGAGTTCGCTGAGTTGATGAGTCACTTCGCTGCCCACTTGAGTGACACGGGCATTGAGACTGATGATTTTTCCGTCGACCTCTTGGAGACGACGAGATGCCTCTGCTTCGGTGGATGAGAAAGTGTTGAGTTGAGAGCGAAGTTCGTCAATCTGCCGTCGCAGTTCGACGACCTCGGCTGGGTCAACCGGAGGAGTTTTCGGTGTTCGCTTAAACAATCCCATGCGACCTCTAGGGTAGTTCTACAATCGAAGCGTGAAGTGCATCGCCATCGTTATTGCCATGTCATCAGAGGCGGAACCGATTCTGAGGGCACTTAACGCTCAAGAAATCTCGGCAGTCCCGTTGTTGCCTTTCAAGTTTTATGAGGCTCATCGCAGTACATGTCGGATCATCATTTCGGTGAATGGGGTAGACAAACATCACGGAGTGGACTCCATTGGAACTGAGGCCGCGGCACTGAATACATATTGTGTGATTGATCGTTTCAAACCCGATTTAGTTATTTCGGCTGGCACCGCAGGTGGATGGAGCGCGCGTGGGGCGCTGATCGGCGATGTGTATCTCAGTGATCAAAAGTTTGTACATCATGACAGGCGCATCGGGATCGCCGGATTTTCAGAATATGGCATTGGCTCCTACGCCGCTGTGCCTGTGAGCGCTTTGTCGCGGGCGTTGAATGTCAAACAAGGAATAGTGACGACCAGTAACTCACTCGACGAAAACGATGATGATCGTCGGTTGATTGCGGAGTCAGGCGGTTCGGTCAAGGATATGGAAGCTGCTGCTGTGGCCTATGTCTGCGAAATGATGTCGACCCCAGTCATGGCAGTTAAAGCCATCACTGATCTGGTTGACCATCCCACGGCGACAGCAGAACAATTCACCGCCAACCTGACTATGGCATCTCGACAACTGGGGGAGAATCTGCTCAAGATCATCGACTTCTGCGCCCCTCGCTCGGTACGGGATCTTGACGGTTAGGGCAATTCCGCTTCGCGTTGGTGACGGCTCTATCTTCCCGTACACTTCAGGTTTCCGCCGCGGGGTGGAGCAGTCTGGTAGCTCGTCGGGCTCATAACCCGAAGGTCACAGGTTCAAATCCTGTCCCCGCCACCAAGTGTTTGAGGCCTGTCAGCTTGCTGGCAGGCCTCAAACTATTTTGTAGTGCTTCGCGAACTTTGAAAGAACGCAATGAAGGATTCCGTTTCAGCGCATTGGAGCGAGCGACTGTGCGCTTGTCTACTCGTGACCGATAGGCTAAAGGGGTTACGGAATGTGGCGCAGCTTGGTAGCGCACCTGCTTTGGGAGCAGGGGGTCGGAGGTTCGAATCCTCTCATTCCGACCAGTTGATGTTGATTAGCGGCGTACTGCGTGCGTGCCGTGTGGACTTTTTAATGCTGTGCACGAAATTCTGCTGAGCAATGTGCGTAAGAACCCATACACCAGCAACTAGTAAGTCAGCGTGAAGCGCTGATGCTCCCAATTTTCAAGTGCAGCATGCGGTGAGCCAGTTGATTCAAGCAAGTGGCGCGCCAATAAACCTTTCGCTGCTTTGGCATCGTGGCCGGCAATCTTGCCTGACTTCTCAATAAAGGTCACCGAACTCAAGCTTGCATATGTGTCAGGTGTTGGAGCCCACGCGGCGCGGTGTTCGTTAGGGAGCAAATCAATCACATGATGACCAGCGAGCCGTGCGTTCAAAGCCTTCGACAAAGGTTCGCGCCACCAGGTGGACAACTTTCCGATAGGGGCAAACGACGCACCCATTTTCAATTTGTAATCCGGTATCTGATCGTCAAACCCCACCAGACCAAGCAGCCCGGAAAAAACGATGATTGATTCGGTCGCTCGGGTATGAACCTTGGCGCTCATCGTTGAGGGTGACATGTGATCCCAAACGACACCGGTGTAGCGCTGATGGGCTGCCATTGTTGGAGCACCAGCGATTGAAGTGTTTATTTCCTGAGCACGTGCCAAATGTTTGCCCCCGACACCAAGCAACTTGGTATCCCCGCCTCCAAGTTCTTCAAGGGCAATAACGATCTGAGAACGGTATTTGCCAAGGGCTTTGCCGAAGTCGCCCGTGGATGCCCTCCATTTGGGGGCATCACCGCCCTCGGCCTTGCCCTCAGAGGGGGGCAGCAAAATTGCAATAGGAGATGACGTTCGACTCACGGTACAAATTCAACTCTATGGCGGTATCGGGTATCGTGATCTTCATGAAAATTCATGTAGATGCCGAAAAATGCCAGGGACATAATCGTTGCTATGCGCTTGCCCCCGAACTATTTGATGTTGATGATTACGGCAACGCCGTGGTGATTGGTGACGGCTCTGTCGCCCCTGAACTTGAAGACCGTGCCCGTTTGGCATTGGCGAATTGTCCGGAATTCGCCATCACGATTTCCGAATGATTGTCTGACCCCCCTCATGACATCGACTGAAGATTTCACGCCCGTCACCGATTGGGCAAC
>CAMAYS010000078.1:0-9622 GCA_945862545.1 Bifidobacterium breve
GTGTGCGTCAGTTGTCCATCGCGCACCACGACGCGCCCATGCACCACAGTGTGGCGCGCTGCCGATGGGCCACATCGCAACCAAGCCTCAATCGGATCCGCAATCGCCCCCGCAAAGGATGGACCAGTCAGTGGCCACACCGCTAGATCACCCACTGCACCGATAGTGATCTCTCCGATTTCACCTTCACGACCAAGACATCCCGCACCACCGCGGGTGCCCATCTCCAACGACATGCGCGCTGTTCCGGCCTGCGCGCCATTGCGTAATTTGGCGAGCAACATCGCTTGGCGGGCTTCCATCCACATTGATCCAGAGTCCGCCGATGAAGAACCATCAACTCCGAGGCCAACCTTGACCCCAGCGGCACGCAAGTCAACCACTGGCGAAATACCCGAGGCCAAAATCATATTGCTGCTCGGGCAATGAGCTACCCCGATGCCAGCAGCACCGAGACGATGAATCTCATCGTGATTCGGCATCACGCAATGTGCAACCCAAGTACGGTCGCTGCACCAACCAGTGCGCTCGAGATATTCCATCGGGCGACAACCAAAAGTTGCAAGAGAAAACTCGTCGTCTTGGGCGTTCTCAGCGAAGTGAGTGTGCAAGCGAACATCCAACTTTTCAGCCAGTTCCGCTGAACGGATCATCAGTTCTTCGGTCACGCTAAATGGTGAACACGGGGCGAGGGCCACACGCACCATCGCACCGAATGAGCGATCGTGATGCCGATGCACCGCTTGCTCACTGAGCGCCAGAATTTCATCATCGTCGCAGACAACATCATCAGGTGGCAAACCACCGTCTTTTTCCGAAAGAGACATTGAGCCACGCGTTGGGTGAAAGCGCATGCCTAAATCTTGGGCGGCACGAATTTCAGCGGACAACAAATCACCAGCACCATGGGGATGCAAATAGAGGTGATCCGAACTTGTTGTGCATCCAGACAAGGCCAGTTCTGCGAGAGCGATGTATGCGCTGACATACACCGCTTCTTCATCGATCGCGCGCCAGAGTGGATACAAAGATTGCAACCAACCAAATAAAGGTTTGTCTGTCATCAGTGGATTCGCACGTGTGAGATTTTGATACATGTGGTGATGTGTATTCACCAAACCTGGCGTCACTAAACAATCAGTGGCATCAAGCACTTCACGGGCATCGGGTTTGATATCCAAAGATGAACCAACACCAGTGATGATTCCGTCAGTGATAGCAACCCAACCACCGCTGAGTTCACGACGTTGGTCATCGACTGTGGCAACGACGAGAGCATTATGGATCAATAAATCAGCCACGACAGCAGGAGTGGTCATGGGTTATCCGAAGCCAATGAGTCAAGGATCTCAACCAAGTGTTGACGACGGGTGCGTGGGTTCACAATGCAGAAGCGTAGGACTGTTTCACCGTTCCATGAACTAGGAACGACAAATGATTCGCCGGAATACAACTGTTGGTCGCTCCAGCGCTGATAATCGGCAGCTTTCCAGCCGAGTCGACGAAATACCAGGATGCTTAAATCTGGTTCAAGGAGCAACTCAAGATAAGGCCGCGCGCGAATTTCGTCTGCGCCTTGTTGTGTCACCTTGAGAGTTCTCTCCATTGCATCTGTATATGCCTGAGTCCCGTGTGTAGCCAAACTAAACCACAATGGCAGCCCGCGAGCACGCCGACTGAGGTGGTGGGCCATATCGGCGGGATTCATTTCTAACCATGGTTCATTCTCATCTTGCTCACTATGCAACACGTCAAGATATTCAGCATGTTGCGTGTGCGCTCGTGGACCATCATGCACATTGCGATAAATCAGAGCACAACTGTCATAGGGACCAAAAAGCCACTTATGCGGATCAACGATAAAACTATCGGCGCGCTCAATGCCGATGTATTTGTCGCGAATACTTGGAGCGCATAATCCGGCAGCACCATACGCTCCATCAACGTGGAACCAGACATTTAATTCTTGTGCTACATCGGCCGACGCGGATAGATCATCAATCACACCAAGGTTGGTCGTTCCACATGTTGCAACGATCGCAAAGAGACGATCGCGATCTTCTTGCGACATTGAATCGACGGTGGAACGTAGTGCAGACCTGACCAAACGCCCGCGATCATCGGCGGGGACTAACAAAACGTCAGCATCCATCGCCCGAGCGGCTTGTGTGACAGATGAATGAGCGCCCTTTGAAGCCATGATCAAACCTCGCGTGTGATCATGTCGTCCTTGATTGCGTTCGCGCCACCAATATCGACCTGCGATAAGAGCAGACATATTGCCCGCAGTCCCACCGCTGACAAATACCCCACCCGCTGATTCGGGAAACTCGGCCAAGTCGGCGATCCAACGCAACGCTTGGTTCTCGGCGAAAACTGCTCCCGCTCCTTCAAGCCAAGAGCCCGCGTAAATACTCGCGGCGGAAACAACCATGTCAAAAATAATGGAAGCCTCAGTCGGAGCACCAGGAACGAACGAGAGAAACTTTGGGTGGTCAACAGCGATTGATGACGGCGCAAGAACCTCAATGAAGAGACGCAACGCTTCAGCCCCAGTAATGCCCTCTGGCGTAATCGTCTGCCCTACGAGTTCTAACAACTCTTCGTATGGTCTCGGTGCACCCAAAGGCGGCGGGTCAACACGAATGCGATCAATCGAATAGAGCAGTGCCTTACTCGCCAAACGGGCCATCTCAGCATCAGGGGTATGCATACCAACCATGAAGTTATATGACTTCGTGATCTACCGACGACAATTGCGTCAGTTGTTGAGTTCGAGCAGTTCACTGCCCTCGTTGCGAATCTCGCCGTCTTTCCACAACAGGTGGCCAAGCAATGCTGCTACCGGTGCCATTGATAAACCAACGACGATAGGAAATGAAATCAGAGCGATAATGAGGACAACGGCACCAGGCATGAGAAGAACCTACTTCTTTGCGCCACGTGAAGGCGACTTCTTCGCGGGTGACTTTTTCGCAGCAGCCTTCTTGACGACAGCCTTCTTCGCCGGTGACTTCTTCGCCGGAGGTAAAGGCTTATAAGCCCATGCTTCGATTTCTACTGCTCCTCCGAAAGGAAGAGCCGCGACGCCAATAGTTGACCTCGCTGGGCGTGCACCATCAAAGCCAGCGACATAGGCCTCATTAAAAGTTGCGAAGGTGTCCATGTCTGTTAAAAAACAAAGGGTCTTAGCGATGTCATGAATCGTGACACCTGCTTCTTTCAAACGCTCTTTCAGATTCTTGACAGCTTGCGTCGTCTGACCGGCCACTCCACCTGAAACTAAAACTCCATCTTTAATGCCAAGTTGACCGGATACGATCACCCAGTCACCGGCACGAACGACAGGTGTATAAGGGCCAAGGGGTTTGGGAGCAGAAGTCTTTGCCATGCCCGCAAGGTTAGTTGTCAGTTCCACAATTTGCCTCGCCTCTTGGCAAGATCTCTGCACCGTAGTTATCATGGCGTGTGTGCAACTTTGCCCATCCGAGTGACAAGGACGCGAGATGACAGAACCCATCATCCGTGGCAGTCGCCGCCAGTTGCTTCAAGTGGGCGTGGTTGGCACATCGGTGTTTACCCTGAGCCGTCTACTCAGTGCCTGTGGGGGTTCGTCGAGTAGCGATCCCCTTGACGGTCCGATTTCACAGAACATGGCCCTCGTGCAACGCTGGGTTCCCGATCAAATCGGACCCGGCGCCGTGCGTCTGCCGATCTCCCTCGCCGACAACGCTGGTTTGTTACTCAAGGGTCCACGAATTTTGACTGGCGACATACGAAGCGTCACGGACGATTCTGTTGTCGTCAAAGGTCTGACAGCGCAGCGTGCTTCGTTGGGTGAAGGATTGGCCCCGTTTTGGGTCTTCAACACCACTCTTGAAACTGTCGCCTTTTTCACATTGGTCGTTGATGGCGGACCAGCAGATGGGGCCGCTTTCCAAGTCAATGACCCGTCGACTCTGGTTGTCCCACGCTCCTCAGACAGCCTGCCTGAACTTGACACACCGACTGCTGACAATCATCAGGGAGTTGAGCCCTACTGCACTCAGATGCCAGAACCCTGTCCATTCCATGAGATGACGTTGGCCGAGGCTTTGCAAAAAAATCAGCGCGTCGTTCTCATTGTTGGTACACCCGCACATTGTCAGACGGGAGTCTGTGCGCCAGTCCTTGATGGCATGGTCACAATGTCAAAAGATTTGACAGATGTGATCTTTATTCATGCCGATGTGTACCTCGACGACAGTGCAACAACAGTGGCACCGACGGTTGAGGAATTAAAGTTGACGTTTGAGCCAGTGGTGTGGGTCACCGATATCAGTGGAGTGATCACTCATCGCTTCGAAGGTGTTTGGCACCCCGATGAAGTTCGCCAAGCGCTACTCTAAACGCCGCCCAAAGCTGCCGAAAAGGCGTGGGCGTGGGGCTGAAAGTGAAGGGGTTAGCTGAACGACTGGCCGCAACCGCATGAGCGCGTTGCGTTGGGATTGATGATGTTGAAACCAGCCTGATTGAGACCATCTTTGTAGTCGAGCGTTGCGCCCACTAGCAACTGAGCCGATGCAGGATCAACAACGACCCGCACATCTTCGCCATAGTTGGCCTGCTCATCATCGGCGGCAATATCACTATCAAAGAACATCTCATAGGAGAAGCCACTGCATCCACCTGGACGGACTGCGACGCGCAAAGCCATATCGTCGGCGCCTTCGGCCTGAAGCAATTCCTTGACCTTGACTGCGGCTGTGTCGGTGAGGGTAATCACGATGAGTCTCCTGCTGTTTGTCACTACGGGTTGCCCCGACCGATGTTTTCTCACCGATGTCTACACAATACCCGTGTTCTTGAGCAATGTCATACCGATACGCTTTGAATATGTCTGCTGTGCGAGTACCCCCCTCGATCGAGGAGGTCACCAACCTCCTGCGGGGGGTCATTGACCCAGAACTGGGCAGTGATGTCGTGGACTTGGGGATGGCTTATTGCGCTGAGGTCTCGGACCGCGGCGAGGTCATTATCAGTGTCAAATTAACGATTGGTGGCTGCCCGCTGCGCGCCCAGATCAAAAAAGATATTGAGACTCGGGTCGCTACTCACCCGGGCGTCTCTCATGTCAAAATCGAGTGGGGCGAAATGAATGCCGAAGAGCGTTCGGCGACAATGGCCAAGGCTCGCTGGAATGCCAAAGAAAAAGCTTCAGATACCGCCATCTCGGCGACCACTCGAATTTTGGCCATTGCCTCGGGCAAAGGTGGCGTCGGCAAAAGTTCGGTCACAGTCAACTTGGCCGCGGCGATTGCCGCCAAAGGTTTTGTTGTCGGAGTGCTCGACGCTGACATCTGGGGTTTTTCAGTGCCACGCATGTTGGGCCTTGATGCCCGACTTGAGGCCGAACACGATCCAGTTTCCGAGCGCCCAAAGATTCAGCCCAACACGCGGGTTGTCGGCAACGGCTTACTGAAAGTTGTCTCGACGGGCTTCTTGGTGGAAAACGAAAGCACCGCTTTGATGTGGCGCGGTCTCATGCTCACCAAAGCCGTTGAACAATTTTTGAACGATGTGGCATGGGGCGACATGGATTACTTGCTGATCGATATGCCACCAGGAACTGGCGATGTGCAAATGGGTCTGGCGCGGATGTTGCCACGCACTGACATGATCATCGTCACCACACCATCAGTCAATGCGCAAAAGGTTGCCATCCGCGCCGCCGATATGGCTCGTCGTTCTTATTTACGCATCGCTGGCGTGATTGAAAACATGAGTGCCTTTGTTTGTGAACATGGCACGTCGTATCCACTCTTCGGTACGGGTGGTGGACAAAATTTGGCAGACGAAATTGGCGTACCGTTATTAGGTCAAGTTCCCATTGAGGCTGCTGTTGCCGAGGGTGGCGATAGCGGCGAACCCGTGTCATTAGTTGGCGTCGGTCTCGCTGCCGACTCTTTCCGCGCCATCGCAACTTTGATCGTCACTGAGACCGTCCCGCCTGTGCAGATGGCTGGATGCTCGGCGCGCACCTTTACAGAGGCCGAAGTCACCTTGCGCAAGCGCACTACCTAACTATCGACGTAAGCGCAAACTGTTCGCCACGACAAAGGCACTTGAGAGCGCCATGGCGAGTCCAGCAATCACGGGATTCATCAGGCCAGCCACCGCTAACGGTAGAGCGGCGACATTGTATGCAAAAGCCCAAAACAAATTGGCCTGAATAATTCGCAGTGTGCGACGACTTAAAGCCAATGCCTTTGGCACAACTGTCAAGTCACCACTAATAATTGTCAGGTCACCTGCTTGCATTGCTGCATCAGTGCCAGTTCCCATGGCGATTCCCAAATCGGCAGCGACCAACGCTGCAGCATCATTAACACCATCGCCAACCATGGCCACGATGACACCAGTTGCCTGCAATTCGTGCACGATGCGCAACTTGTCGGCGGGCAATACTGCGAAGCGCGTTTCACGCACATCAATACCGACAGACTTGGCCACGTGTTGCACTGGACCAGCAGAGTCGCCTGACACGATCATGGGGCGTACTCCCAGCGCACGCAGTTCAGCCACGATCGCTGACGCCGTTGGCTTGATGTGATCGCTCACCGTGAAGCGCGCAACGGCTCGCCCATCTACCGTGGCCTCGACAACGGTGGATCCGGACTCATCATGATTCGCCGACCGAGAAATTTCAACACGACGGCCATCAACTATTGCTGACACTCCAACACCAGGGATATTGGTGAACTCTTCAACCGTTGTTGCATCTTGCACACCACGTTCATTCAGGCCACGCACGATGGCGCAAGCAATGGGATGTTCACTGCGCGCTTCCACTGCCTTCACCGCTGGAAGATAATCCGACTCAATTTCATCAATGCGCTGCAGAGTCATCAGGCCGGTGGTCAGTGTTCCGGTCTTGTCGAAAATGATCGTGTCAATATTGCGAGTTGCTTCTAGAACATGCGCGCCTTTGATGATGATTCCTTCGCGGGCTGCGCGACTCGTTCCGACCAAGAGTGCAACAGGAGTAGCCAAGCCCAAGGCGCAGGGACAGGCAATCACCAACACTGATACTGCTGCTTGAAAAGACCGTTGTGTGTCACCAGTGACGACTAGCCAACTGATGAGCGTGATCACCGAGAGGCTCATCACAACGGGGACAAAGATCGCACTCACTCGATCGGCCAATCGTTGAATGGGCGCCTTACCATCTTGAGCTTTTTCTACGAGGCGTGCCATCTGCGACAGAACCGTGTCGCGACCGATACGCGTTGCACGAACCAATAACCGACCATTGGTATTTAATGTTCCGCCAGTCACCACATCACCTAGTGAGATCTCGACAGGAGCACTTTCGCCAGTGATCATGCTTCGATCAACGGCACTTTGACCGTCAATGACGATTCCATCCGTGGCAATTATCTCTCCGGGACGCACGACGAAAATTTCGCCGACTCCAAGAACACCGATAGGAATAGATGTCTCAACACCTTCACGCCACAGTGTTGCTTCTTTTGAACCAAGGTTCAATAATGATCTCAATGCTGCACCGGCCTTACGGCGTGAACGGACTTCGAAATATCGACCGGCCAGAAGAAAAGCCACGAGGGTCGTAGCGACTTCAAGATAAATCTCGTCATGAACCATGCCAGACATTTCGTCGTGAGTCATGCCAGTCATTGATGATGAACGCGGGAACAGACTCATATTCATTTTCATGCCGATGTCAGCAGCATCCCCAAAAATTAGTGCCCAGATGCTCCAGGACATCGCGGCGATCACACCGAGTGATACCAAAGTGTCCATCGTTGTCGCACCGTGTCGCGCGTTACGCCACGCCGATCGATGAAACGGTGCTGCGCCCCACAGCACGACTGGTAGCGCCAAAGCCAACGCGACCCATTGCCAGCCATCAAATTGCAATGCCGTGATCATTGACATCAACATCACAGGCAGTGCACATACCGCACTGACAATCAGTCGGCGACGAATATCTAAAAGGTGGACGTGCGTCGCAATTTCAGTGGTGGATTCTCCCTCGTTGACCTTGGGGGCTATCGCCCCATAGCCAAGCGCCTCAATGGTTGCAATCAGTGAGTCAACTTCTGCCGAGGCGGCCTGACTCACGACGGTCGCTTTTGACGTGGCGTAGTTGACCGATGCTTGAACGCCAGTAATTTTGTTCAGTTTCTTTTCGATACGCGCCGCGCACGCGGCACACGTCATGCCGGTGACCGCTAGAACAACGGTGTCTTCACCGACCAATGGCTTCAAATCCTGCTTCATCAATTGCAGAAGCAATGAGTTCCCACTCAACGTGAGATTCTGACTCAATGCTCACGATCTTTGTATCAAGGTCAACTTCAATCTTCGTCACTCCCGTGATCTTGTTTAACTCGTCGGTGACTGCACCTCTGCAGTGACCACAGGTCATACCCGGAACTTGAAATGTCGTTGTCACCATGTCAGTCTCGTTTCGGTTGTTCAGTAAAGATTGCGGGACGCTTATTCAAGAAGGCGTCAATACCTTCTTGAGCATCGGCAGAAATAGCCGCGCCAGCCATGACCTCAATTGCGAAATCGTAAGCTTTATCTTGGGATAAGTTCATCTGATCGTAAAACGTATTTTTGCCAAGTGCCTTTGACCAAATGGAACCACGTGTCGCACGGGTAATGAGATCAAGCACAGCGGCATCGAGTTGATCATCAGAAACAACGCGATTAATCAGGCCCCAGTCGGCGGCAGTCAACGCATCTATAGGGTCACCAGTCATCGCCATTTCCAGAGCCCGTTTACGACCCACATTGCGCGCCACAGCGACCAATGGGGTATGACAGAAGAGTCCGCCCTTTCCACCCGGAATAGCAAACGCTGCCGACTCGCCAGCAATAGCAAGATCGCACGAGGCCACAAGTTGGCAACCAGCAGCGGTTGCCAAGGCATGAACCTTGGCGATCACAGGCTGAGGGATGTTCTGAATCGCATCCATCATCTCGGTGCACACCTCAAACAGATAACGAGCGTGGTCAATGTCGGCTCCAGCCATATCGGCAAAGTTGTGACCCGCCGAGAACACTGGACCATTGGCCGTGATGATCACACCAACGGCATCACTGGCAGCAATCTCCTTCAGGGCCGCAATGATCTCCAACATCGTCTCTAGTGACAGGGAATTACGTTTGTCGGGACGGTTGAGGGTCAACGTAGTGATCGCTCCCTCACACATGACGTGGATGTTCGCAAACTCAGTCATATAACTAGTCTCGCACCCATCTGCAGCTTTTGGGTGGCTAGAACTTGGGACTTTGGCAGTGAAAAGTGCGCCCTGAGGGTCTCGAACCCTCGACCAACGGATTAAAAGTCCGATGCTCTACCAACTGAGCTAAAGGCGCGGAGGCGGAACGAAATGCGGAGCGAAACTCACTCCAGACCCCGAATACATCCGACTTTCATGATAGTTCCCCTGAACCGGAAACATTCATTCCCTTTACGGGGTCGCAGGCTTTTAGCCCACGTTGGTTAGATTTATCTGAAATGTAAACCAGTCAGGACACAGAGTTGATCCTTGGCTCTCGAGTATTGGGAGGAGCAAATAGTTAAAAAGCCCGCACGGGACGGACGTAG
>CAMAYS010000079.1:0-9562 GCA_945862545.1 Bifidobacterium breve
TGCTGAGTGCCAAAGCCATCGAGTCCAAAGAAATACCGAGAGATTCACCAACGGCGATCGCCACCGCAGCATTATGCGCCATATGGCGACCAGCAATGGAGAGTTTCATCGTGCACGACCCTGATGGTGCGCGTATCACGAATGCTGCGCAACCTTGCTGATCAATGGTGACAGCAGAAATGTGGACATCTGCCGATGCAGATTCGCCGTATGTCATCACTGGCGCACTTGAGCGTGCGCTCATCGCCATCACTAAAGAATCATCAGCGTTCAAGATCGCCATCCCTTGTGGCGGCAATGCCTCAATCAATTCACCTTTAGCTTCAGCCACGCCGGCGAGACCACCGAGCAGTTCGGTGTGGGCTTGACCAACTCGTGTGACCACACCGATTGCTGGGCGGGCGATCCGACACAGATCGGCGATCTGTCCATGTCCGCGCATGCCCATCTCGAGCACTAACACTTCTGTCGTGATCGGAGCGTTCAAAATAGTCACAGGAAGACCTTGCTCATTATTGAAACTTCGAATGTTGGCCACGACTCGCTTGCTCGGAGCCAAAGCAGCAGCGATCAGATCCTTGGTTGTTGTTTTACCCACTGATCCAGTCACGCCGACAACGACAGTCGACTCGGCGAACTGCTGGCGCGCCCAGCGGGCTGCATCAATCAGAGCCAGGGCCGTATCGGGGACCACGATTGCTGAACCACCAATAGTTTCGACGACATCTAGCCGGGAACTCAGATAAGCACTTGCGCCGGCCAATAAAGCATCAGCGATGAAGTCGTGCCCATCACGCTGCGCCACTATCGGCACAAATAATTGATGGTGCAACACCTGACGCGAGTCAAAGGTTGCACCATCAATGTCAGTATCTGGTCCGACCAAACGCGCCCCGAGAGCATCCGCTAGGTCTTGGGCGCGCCATCTCATGAGATAGACGGTAGTTGCTATACCCGCTGTTTAGGTGTCAGTGCTGAACGTCAGCGAGAGTCTCGCCAAGTTCATACTTCACATATTCTTCGCCAGTGTCTTCAGCATTCTCAAACTGGATGACACCCATCTCTTCGTAACGACGGCGCAACCATGAATCGTTGCGATCCAAGAGACCCAACTTCTTACAGTTCGGGACAATCTTGGCGAATAACATTTGCTGGAAAACTTCACGAGTTGGGTCACGCAAGATCAGAGGCACGACATCGCGCGGATTGACACCCATGCGCTCCCAGACCTCTTGCGACATGAAACGGTCGCGCATCCGCACAGATGCCTCATAGGCAAATTCCTGACGCTCTTTAATCTCAGCGTCGCTCATCTCCTTGTAGACCTCTTGCAGAGACAACACACCAAAGGCCACATGGCGGGCTTCGTCGCTCATGACATAACGCAACAATTTCTTCAACAGTGGCTCGGTGGTCATCTGTTGCATGTTCCCGAAAGCAGCCAAAGCCAAACCTTCGACCATGATCTGCATACCCAAGTAGGTCATGTCCCAGCGACTGTCATTGACAATGTCGTCAAGCAACATCCGTAGGTGGGCATTGATCTGATAGGAGCCACCAAGTTTTTCATCGAGATAACGAGCGAATACTTCAACGTGACGGGCCTCGTCAACGACTTGAGTACTGGCATACAACTTGGCGTCGTACCATGGAACAGTCTCCACGATTTTGGCGGTGCAAATAAGAGCACCCTGCTCGCCATGCATGAACTGCGACAAACTCCATCGACGCTGCTCAATACCAAAAGCAGTCCACTCCTTGTCGCCCCACTTATCCATCACTGTTCCTTCGTAGTGATTGGCTGTCAAGCCAGAGGAAAGTGCGGCTTGATCCATGCTGACTTGCTTTTCCTCGTCAACAACTGTCTCCCATGGCAGGTCGGTCGTGGCATTCCACTGCCCAACTTTGGCCTTTTCGTACAACTTGCGGAGGGCCGGACGCGACAACGAGTAATCCCACGTAAAAATCGCATCGGCATTGTCCTTGACAATGTGCTGGATTGCATCAACATCAGTATTAGTGATTGACAAAATCGCTTCAATATCATTGAGTTCACTGCGACCCAACATTTCCTGGCTTTCGTTTTCGGTAATGCTCATTTTTTTCTCCCCTTTGGGTTTTGATATGTGTAAAAGTTTGCTGATTTAGACTGCTGCTACTGCGTTCAAAGCGCTGATAAATGGACCAAAGAACTTTCTCGCCGAATCTGGGTCGGCTAAGTCGAAGTGCTCACTAGGAGCCAAGAAATAAGAGATGACGAGACGTGCCAGCATCTCCACGAAGACATCGGCTTCCTCGGCTGGAATAAATTCGATCGCCAAAGGAGTGATGTACTGCGAGGCGACCCGCAAAATGCGTGGCAGACCCTCAACCGTCAAAGACTTCAGGGCCGTGCCCTCTTCAGTAGACAGCATCATTGCTAAATGTTGATCACCACGCATTGCGTGAAGCGCGTACACCGAGACCTTGACGGTGAAATCAAGCAATGACTCAACCTCGGTCAGTTTGGCGCTCATGCCCTCAAAAAAATCTTCAAGTTCGCGCACTCGCAGTGCATCAAACATCACGTCTTTTCCGCCAGGGAACAAGCGATACAAAGTCGCTCGTGAAACTCCTGCCTCGGTCGCTACATCATCAATTGTCAGTTTGTTAATGCCCCAGCGGTCCACACAGCGACGAGCGGCGTCAAGAATTCGATCTTCCTGGGAAGGACCAAGATTGGCAATAACGCTCACAAGTGAGACACTAAGACCTCTGGTGTCTCATTGTCAAGGTGAATTCAAGGTAAAAGTTTCGCTAGTCTGATGTTTACCCACAACCGGAAGGAAAATCCATGTTTCGTCGCCTTACAGCAACTGCTCTAGCCGTCGCCGTTGTCTCTCTTGTCTCTTGCGGAAGCGAAGATAAAGACTCAACTGCTCAAGGTGGCGATACTTGCGCCACGATCACCCCAGATGTCCTAACAATCGGAACTGGATCCCCCGCTTACTCCCCTTGGGTCGAAAATGATGCCCCAGAAAGTGGCGAGGGTTTTGAAGCCGCCGTTGCACTGGCCGTCGCCGCCGAACTTGGCTACGAAGGCGATGCCGTGAAGTGGGTGCGAACAACTTTTGATGAGGCCATTGCCCCAGGCGCGAAGAACTTTGACTTCAACCTTCAGCAGTACTCCATCACCCCTGAGCGCTCTGAGACAATCAGTTTCAGTGAGCCCTACTATTCCTCCAATCAAGCCATCGTGGCGTTGACTGCAAATGTGCCCGAAGGTGCAATCACTTTTGGAGATCTGGCTGGGGCCAAGTTCGGCGTACAGGCCGGCACAACAAGTCTTGACTTTGTCAATGAGGTCATTAAGCCGAGCAACGAAGTTTTCGTCTACGACGATAATGCTGGCGCCAAGGCCGCTCTTGAAGCAGGACAGATTGACGCCATTGTTGTTGACTTGCCGACTGCTCTTTACATCTCATATGTCGAGATTGAAGGAACTACAGTAATCGGTCAGTTCCCCGCCGCCGCTGGTGGTACCTCGGATGACTTTGGCTTGGTCTTCGAAAAAGATAACGATTTGGTTGCCTGCGTGAATACCGCTCTAGCTGCCGTCAAAGCTTCTGGAGCACTTGCGACAATCGAGCAGGCCTGGCTGAGCGATAACACTGGCGTTCCAGTCATCACCCTCGACTGACCCAGCGCAACTGTTGGCAACAATCACAAGAACGATATGGTGCCCGAGATGAGCGATCACTCGGGCACCAGTTCTCTCAGCGAGGATTCCTCTCGGCGACCGCTTTCACGGCGGCAAGTTTTTGAACGAAGTCAAAAAAGGCGCTCCTTACTGATCGCCTTGGCATCATCTTTGGCTGTCATCGGACTTTTAGTCGTACTTATTCCCCAGACTCCAGGCTGGTATAAGGTCAAGCGCTCATTTTTTAATGGTCCCATTCTTGACGAAACATTTCCTGCCCTGTTAAGAGCTTTCGTGAAAGACATTCAGATTTTCTTATGGTGTGCGCCATGTATTTTGGTTTTGGGAATGTTGTTAGCCATTTGCCGCAACGTCCGCTCCCCGCTTCTCTTTCCCTTACGGCTCTTCGCCGCTGCCTATACCGACATCTTTCGCGGCATCCCAGTCATCTTGACCATCTTGCTGATCGGCTTTGGAATTCCCGGACTGGGAATGGATCGGCCATGGAATAGTCCCTATTTGTGGGGCTCGGTTGCATTGATCTTGGCCTATTCGTCCTACGTCTCTGAAGTATTTCGCGCTGGCATTGAAAGCATTCACGAAAGCCAACGTGCCGGCGCTCGATCCCTTGGTCTCTCATCGAGCCAGACCTTGCGCCACATCATTATTCCGCAAGCAATACGGCGCGTTATCCCACCGTTGATGAATGACTTTGTGAGTTTGCAAAAAGATGTAGCCCTAATCAGTTTGATTGGCCCGATTGAAATTCTGCGGCAAGCTGGCATTGATAAATCTAAGTACGCAAACTTCACGCCCTATGTCGGAGCGGCCATTATCTTTCTCCTGTTGACGATTCCCGAAACTCGTTTCGTCGATCATCTGATGTCGCGCGAGCGGCGTCGTACATCTGGGACGGCAGTGCGATGACTCCCAAAATCTTGCTCGACGATGTACACAAATCTTTTGGGACACGATCAGTACTCAATGGCATCTCCATTGAGGTCGCCCAAAGCGAAGTCATTGCTTTCATTGGCTCATCAGGTTCCGGCAAAAGCACCTTATTGCGCTGCATCAATCTTCTTGAATCCATTGATGATGGGGCGATCTTTCTTGATGGCGTTGATATCAGCGCGCCAGGTCTGAACCCCGACCCAGTGCGCCAAAGAATCGGCATGGTGTTTCAGAGTTTTAATCTCTTCCCACATATGACTGTTCTGCAAAATGTTTCCCTCGCTCCGCACAAAGTTCTCGGTCAATCCAAAAAGGAATCCGAAAGTCACGCTCGCGAACTGATCGCCCGCTTGGGTCTCAGCGACCGCGCTGATGGATACCCCGATCAGTTATCAGGCGGGCAGCAACAGCGTGTCGCTATCGCTCGAAGTTTGGCGATGAACCCAGAGGTGATGCTGCTTGATGAGATCACGTCGGCTCTTGATCCCGAACTCGTGGGAGAAGTTTTGGATGTCGTGCGCGAACTGAAGAGCAACGGGATGACGATGTTGCTAGCGACTCATGAGATGGGATTCGCAAAAGAGATTGCTGATCGGGTCTGCTTCTTACACGAAGGTCAAATTTTAGAATGCTCAAGCCCTACGGAGTTTTTTACTCATCCCGCCCACCAACGGACACAGCAATTCTTGCAACGTGTGACTGAGGCAGGTCGGCTTTAGCCCGACGAGCGACCGCTTGTGACACCGCACACAACGTTGCGGTGAATGCATAATTCAACTTCCTGCTGCAATTTTTCTTGATCCCAAGCGTTGATGAAATCAGCATGACCAGTCAGCAAACTGCCTGATGCCAATTGCAGTTGCGAGGCATCACCAGTCACGGGATACGTCACCGCGAAGATTAACTGCGGTACGGGAACTGGATGAGAACTCGGGCACTTTCCGTCCGAAGAGTAATACATGTGCTTTCGATGCCCAGCAACATCGATATTCTTCCCATCCCAACAATCGGGGAAAGTGACGTCGAGACGCAAACCGCGAGTGGGTGGACATACCGGCGGTAGTTCCTCACGTAGTCCCCCAGCGCCACAGGACCAAGCCACCACTGAAACTGGTTGCGGTGTCGTCGCCATATGATCACCAGCGATCATCATTAATCCTGCTGGGAAGGCCGTCACACTCAAAGGGTCGACACCCAAGCCTGCACGATAATAGGCCACGCTTTTTTCTGGTGTGATCAACTCCCCTTCATCCAATAATGCAGGTGCCCAATACGAAGCCGTATCAAGTTGCTGTTCACATGTGGTGGGTTGTTCTAGGAGATCTTGTAACTGTGAATCAGCATTGGCAGCGACATTGCCAAAGAATGTGTGCAAGTGCGAAGCATCCTCATCACCTGGATACACAATCGGATCATCACTTAAGGCATGACTAAACGGACATTCAACGACGAACTGTCCGACCCCGCCTTGAGGTCCAGCAATAGGTCGATCGGGCTGACCCATCACTGCCGCTGCATCAACGGGCATGTCCGAATGAACATGACCTCCAGCGTGATCATGGTTGTGGGTGCAAGCCGCCACAAACGACAAAAGCCCGACGAAGAAGAGTGCTCTTGTTCGTCGGGCCATGTCGTTGCGCTTTCTAACTAAATTAACTCTGACTAGATCAGCTGATCTTGTCAGGCACCGTAATTGCGTCAAGATCAACGACTGGTGGTGTCGCACTTGCTACGACACCAGGTGCTGTTGCTGCATCGGGCATTGAATCAAACACTGGCATCTCTGGAAGAGTTGCTATTTTCCAATCGACTGAAGGAGGCGCAGTTTCCGCGTCCGCCAACCAGGTAATGACTTGAAGGTCACCAGTCACCCAGTCGCCATCGGCAGTCAAAGGAGTGCCACAAGGCGAGAGCGCCTCAAGATTTGTCGGAGCGGATGTTGTGAAGGTGTTGCCCTCAAAGCAGTTACCCAAGGTCCACAGATCAGTACCAGCAGATCCCACGGCAATGTCGGCGCGACGGTTGTCTTCGAGCACATTATTGCGCACGGTGTTGTCTTGACTGTCCCAAAGAATCCCACCACCTGGTTGAACCGGGGTCAGTTTCTTGCTCTCGGCACAGGTCATATCCCATGCTGACTTTTCGGGCATTTCGTCATTGGGATCGTCTTCAAGGAACGGCACGAGACCGATACCTGTCTTATTGTGATCCCAGACTCGGTTGCGCTCAATAATATTTTGCACTCCACCGGCACTCAAAATTCCATTACCCATCGCCAAAATCGCTACATCAATTGCCGGCGAATCAGCCTGGTTATTGGAGTACACCCAGTTGCCGATAATGGTCGTCTTGCGCTGCGGATAACACAATTCATAGCTACCGCTGTTGGGCACAATGCCAGCGCGGTTATTGCGGAAGATTGAACCCGTGATTACAAGGTTGCCGCCGGCATTGGTACCCGAATAGCCAAGACCATTGTGCTCGGCTACGAAATTGCGAATCAACGAATCACATGGGAAGCACTCGCCTATGTACACGCCAGCATCTGGGCTTCCACCACCGTAGGAGTTATCAATGACACCTCCGACGGAGTCAAAGACATAGACGCCGTAGTCACCATTGCGCCAAGCCGTGAGATAGTCGCCGCGATAGCCAGTCACACCAGTCCAGAAAAATCCATACTTGGTGTAGTTCATGGCAGTCATGTTTTCAAGGGCCACGCCATTAGCTCCAACAACGCGAATGCCGTTATCAAGTTCAAAGTTGCCATCGAGGATCACGGTATTGCGATCAAGCCCGCGAATAATGATGTTGTTCGTCGTGACCTGCACTGCTTCGGTATAGGTACCGGGAGCGATGAGAATCAAATCACCTTCGACTGCTGCGTCGACTGCACCCTGAATTGTCGGGTAGTCAGCGGGGACATTAAGAACGCCCTCAGTTGCTGGAGCGTCAGTTGCAGGAGCGTCAGTTGCAGGAGCGTCAGTTGCTGGCGAACTATCACTCCCGCCGCAGGACGCTATGACCCCAGCAAGAATAATCACCCCGCAGAATTTGCGTACAGAACGTTTCATCATTTTCCCCCTTGTGATTGTTTACTCTCTTCAAAGGTACTTGAGTATGAAATGCCCGAAGGTCATTTCATACTCAAGAAACCGTAATTGTTCCAAACATTCCCGCACCTGGCACTCCATGAATTGAGCAGTAGTAGGTGAAAATGCCTGGGGTCGTAAAGACATGGGCATAAATCGCCTCTGGGACAAACTCGGTGGAGGCCACACCCCATGCGGCAGCTGAAGAATCAGTCGCCAGCAACTCCCGCAATTGGGCATCCCCAGAGACCGAGTCGGGAAGAAGATTATGGTCATTGCGACCCTGATTGTCGAACACCACTTCAGTTCCAGCGGCAATTTCTAGAACCAACGGACGATATGAATTATCTAAAACATCGACAGTCACTGATTCACCCGTGGCAGGCACGGTGATTGCCACAGAGTCAATAGAGGCTGAATCCGAGGATCCCCCACAGGCCACAAGACTGACCATCACGACCGATCCGAAACATAATCTCAAAAACTTCATGCGTTCTAGTTTGACCTCAGGCGGTCGGCAATTTGTAGTCAGCAAAGCGTTCCCGAAGAGTTTTCTTAGAAAACTTGCCGACACTCGTTTTTGGAACCTCATCGATATAGACGACATCATCAGGAACTTGCCACTTGGCGACTTTGGTGCCGAGAAAATCAAGAATCTCTTCCTTGGATAAGGTTGCGCCTGCTTCAAGCACGACGCAGGCCAAAGGTCGCTCGCTCCAACGCGGATGCAAGACGCCAATGACTGCAGCCTCGCGAATGAGTGGATGGGCCATCAATTCATTTTCCAACTCAACCGAACTAATCCATTCTCCACCACTCTTGATGAGGTCCTTCGTGCGATCAAGTAGACGAATCCGACCGCGTTCGTCGACGCAGGCCACATCGCCAGTTCGCAACCAGTGATCCTCACTGAAACTTTCTCCAGCGCGTTCATCGTTGTAATACGTTGAAGCGATCCAGTTACCGCGACATTGCAGTTCGCCGCTGGACTCTCCATCCCACGGCACACTGATCGTCGTACCAGGTTCAACAACGCGACATTCAACACCAAAGACAATGCGCCCAACCTGAGTTCGTAAATCGGCTTGAGCATCGACATCGAGAAGCAACTGGTCACCGTCAAGATGACAGACCGCAGCGATCGGGCTCGTTTCCGTCATGCCCCAGGCTTGCAAAATGGGTAGTCCTGTTTGTAAGCGATAGGCCTCGCTGAGAGCACGTGGAACAGCCGAACCACCGCACGGAATGGCTCGCAAACTTGAAGTATCGCGACCTTTCAACTCGGGTAGAACGCCCATCCAAATAGTTGGCACTCCGGCAGCGATAGTTGGCCGTTCGTTGACGATCAAGTTGGCCACCGCAGGGCCCGACAAATCGGGACCAGGCATCACCAGATCGGCACCTGATGCAACAGCAGCGTGGGCTAAGCCCCAGGCGTTGGCGTGAAACATAGGAACGACGGGCAGGATCTTGTCACTCTCGCTCACCGCCAGACCGTCAGTCATCATCGTGGCCATGGTGTGCAGGAATGTGCTGCGATGGGTGTACACCACGCCCTTCGGATTACCTGTCGTGCCACTCGTGTAACACATACTGGCGGCAGTGTTCTCCGGTACTTCAACGAATTGCGCGGGTGCAGCTTTCGCGAGTAGTTCTTCGTAGTCATATGAAGCAATGCCAGCCAGATCAGCAGGAATCTCGCCCTTACCGTCATCCATAATCACCAAATGTTTGACGGTAGTAAATGTGGGCAATAACGGAGCCAACAATCCCATCAACGACTTGTCAACAAAAATCACTTCGTCTTGAGCATGATTGACGATGTATGTCAACTGCTCGG
>CAMAYS010000080.1:0-9305 GCA_945862545.1 Bifidobacterium breve
ACCAGAACGGTCGTTCCCGAATCCTTGAGAATGAATTCCAATTCGTCAGCAATTAATCGCCAGTTCAGAGGCACGATGACTGCACCAAGTTTGGCAGTTGCAAAGAAAGCAGTCATGAACTCGGAGGAGTTCATCAACAAAAGAGCGACGCGATCGCCCTTCTTGACTCCGGCATCAACGAGCAGGGATGCAACCTTGTTCGTTTCGGCGTTCAGTTCGGCGTAACTAAAACGTCGTCCAGCGGCCACATCGTAGAGAGCCTCAATGTTGGCATTGATGTTGGCTCTGCGCGTCAGAAGATTTCCAATATTTACGGTCATAGAGACCGATTCTGCCATATCTAATCCCCCGATGCCACAGCGGGATAATCAATGGTTGAGCCACCCATTACTAAACTCGCAACATGAACCTTCGTCGCCTTATACCAGTCGCCGTAGTTTTCTTCAGCCTCACTCTGGCCGCCTGCGAGAAAAGTGAGGCAGCCCCCGAAGCCACCAACCAGACGACTACCCCCAACACACTGCCCCCAACAGCCGAAACCTCAACAGTCCCAACCCAACCCACAACCGTGGTCGCATCTCCAGTCACGATGAGCCTCGCCTTTGCCGGCGACATTTTGATTCATAGCCAAGTATGGAAAGCCGCAACTGTCAATGCTGGAGGTTCTGGCTACGACTTCACGCCAATGTTTGCCCGCGTAAAGCCACTCATTGGAGGTGTTGATCTCGCTATCTGCCATTTAGAGGTTCCGTTAGTGGCGCTCGGTGAAAAACCCACGACTAATCCCCTCTACTCAGCTCCAACAGAAATCGCGTGGGCCATTAAGGAGATGGGATTTGATCGTTGTTCAAATGCGAGTAACCATACATTTGATAAGGGGGTCAAAGGCATTGAGGCAACACTCAAAGAATTTGACACTCTCGGACTTGGTCACGCAGGTATGGCGCGAACTCAAGAAGAAATCGAGCCAAAAATATTTCAAGTCAAAGGAATCAGACTCACCCATCTGTCATACACCTACGGGTTCAACGGCATTCCAGCTCCTAACGGTGAAACTTGGAGGTCAGCGCTGATTGATCCAGCCCGCATTATTTCTGATGCGCAAAAGGCACGCGACATGGGAGCGCAAGTGATCATCGTCAGTCTGCATTGGGGCCGCGAAACTCAAACTGATCTCAGTGATTTCCAAATCACCACTGCCGATGCCATTACCAAATCGGGACTCATCGATCTAGTGATCGGTCACCATGCTCATGTCGTGCAAAAGATCGAACAAGTCAATGGAATCTGGACAGTGTTTGGCTTAAGCAATCTGATCAGTTACTTACCAACAACCGATGCATTCCCAGCCAAGACTCAAGACGGAATGATCGTCACTGCCAACATCACGCTTAACCCCGACGGATCGGTCCAAGTTGAAAAACCCGTTGTCCATCCAACGTGGGTGGACAAATACAACGGGGTCGTGGTGCGACCAATTCTGACTGATCTTGCCGATCCCAGCGTTCCCGACGACATCAAAGCCAAACTCATCATCTCACTCGATCGAACCCGTTCAGTCGTCGGCGATTTCATTCCCTCTAACCCCTAGGACAATATGACTCTCATCCAACAAGCAGTTCACAGCCATGTTGCGCTCTGGAATGCCATGGAACGCGAATCCTGGATTGCATTGTTTTCACCTGCCATGGTTTTTGAAGATCCCGTTGGCACCCCAGAAAAGCTTGGTCTTGATGCCGTGAACAAGACCTGGGATCGATCTTTCAAACCAGGTCGGCGTTGGACGCTTCATCCTGAGCAGATCGTTGGCGCTGGCAATGAAGCGGCAGTGGTGATGCGCAATGAAGGTGACCTTGACGGAAAACAAGTTGTTGTTCGCAGCATTGAGATCTTTTCGGTCAACGCAGAGGGACAATTAATACGCATCCGCTCATTCTTTGATCAGCCGACTGACTTTGCGCTATCGCAATACTTCACACCCGAACGAGGCGACTAGAGGTGGCCACAACTTTGTTGTGCATACTTCAATAAATGTTTTGCTCGTACTACTGGGTCGGCGATATCTCGTAAGAACTTTGAACGAACCTCAAAAGACAGAGGCACTGCTGGAATAGCATTGAGTAATTCGACGATCGGCAAGGAGCCTTCACCAGGACACAATCGCCCATTCAACGCTTCATCAAGCAAGCCAGCAAAATCAGTCGGACATTGTGCAGGCGCATCGCAAATTTGTAGATATGGGAAAAGTTCGATCGGCATTGCTTTCACATCGTCTATTGATGACCCAGACCTCGATAGGTGCAAATTGTCAATGAGCACTCCGCTATTCGACGCACCAGAAGTGCCGACTATCTCTGCCGCCATTGACAGTGTATTCAATGGAAAAATGGGTAAAAACTCGCACACAACCACGATTCCATGTGGTTCGGCAAGTTCACAGACCTGTTGATAGCGCTCGGTAGTTCGTGCTTGATCTTTCAATCGGCTAGTAAACAAAATATGTTGAGCGCCAATGATGACCGCGGCTTCAATGAGTTGTTCGGCAAAATCATTGCCATCAACTGACGGGATAATGGGTTCGATATCTAACGCAACGATCCCTGTGTCATCAAGGCGTTGACGAACTTCTCGGGAGGTTTTATCACCCCACACCGTTCCATCAAACCAAATACCGACTGCCGGCCAGCCAGCTTCGTGAGCGACTGTCACCATGTCTGCGGGCGCAACATCCGGTTGCACTCCGGCGGCCAGCGAAAGTAATCGTCCCATCAGTCCACCGTGACAGAACCCGACATTTGTTCGGTTTCACTAACATATTTCGGCTTGAAAGCTAAAACAAACAGTAAACCAGCCGCAACAATGCAACTTCCCGAGACAACAAGTGGCGTCGCCGAGGTGATGGTGGTGGCAATGTAACCCACCAAGACGGAGGCCGGTACCTGAGCGAGTGACTGCACGCTACTGTAAATACCCATTGCCTCTCCTTGCCGACCCATTTCGGCAGAACGACTCACAAGTGCGCCCATGTTGGCCATCGACAGACCATTGAAAAATGTGAAGAACGGAATCGTCAAATAGATGTATAGCGAAGTATCGGTCGGACTGAAGAAGTAAATGAACATCACAATTCCAGTACCGAAAAGACTGAAGCGCAACACTTTCCAATCTGCGAGTCTTTTCGCTACGCGACCCACAAAGACTGCTTGCGTGAGGGCAATGAATAAACCTACGAGAGCGAAGTAGTCGCCTGTCTTGCCAGCGTTAAAGCCAAAGTTATTGCGAAGATACACACCGAAAAATGTCGTGAAGAAAGTGAAACCCGCATTGAACAGAAACGCCGATCCCAATACAACACGCAAGCGATCAGATCTGAAACCGTCAATCACATTGCTCATTGCACGGCCAAACTGTAGGCGACTGTTATTTATTTTGACCAGAAGTGTCTCTGGGAAAATTGTCAAAATCAGACCACAATTAAACATCGACAAAATGGCAGCAAACCAAAATGGTGTTGTCGCATTAAACCAATCTGGAGTGTCGAATAAGCCGTAGAAACTTTTATTCGGTCCGCTGAGTCGCCCACCAATATACGGCCCGAGGATGAAACCAAGTCCGAAGGCTGCACCAAGCACGCCAAAGTTTTTTGAACGATTCTCATTGTTACTGATATCACCGATGGCGGCCTGAGCAACTGCTTGATTTCCTCCAGTAATACCGTCAAGAGCACGACCAATGAAAAGTAACGGGATATTGCCCGTGCTAATACCAATCGCAAAAATTGCATAGCCAATCGCCGTTCCAAAGATCGAAAATGCCAAAACCGGTCGTCGTCCATATCGATCAGATAACTGACCGAGGATGGGTGCCGCAAGAAAAATGAAGAACGGGAAGATTGCTTGCAGCCAACCAAGCATGATCAGACCCTGAGTAAACGACCATTCCTCGGGGGTTACTCGAAACGGTGAACCTGGACTGATCAATAGTGGATACACCGGAATCAAGATTCCGAAACCGAGCATGTCAATAAACACCGTGGTGAAAATTGCCAACATTGGATTACGGCTTGATTTTGATTCAGTGGGTGATGTCACCCACGCAAACTAGCAGTCAATGACGCGTCACTCGATGACAAAGTTCTCTGCTGCGGCCTTTATGTTTTCAGCATCAACTGCCAAAATCACTCCTGCTGCGACGGCGGCGTCGGTGGCGGCATTCCACTTGGTCACGAAGTCTTGCGTCGTTGGGTATAACGCCCTTAACTCATCGGGCGCAAACCCAAGAGTTGTTCCGAATAGACCACAGAAAGCATCACCTTCTTGGCCTGAACCGGACAGTTTGGCCAAAGGGACATCAACAAACGGGGTACGAATACCACCCAATACATTTTCATTGCTATCTAATAGGAAAGCGGAAAGATCGGCATTGGCCTCCAGTTTGGGCATTGATACTGGAGGTTCTCCCGTACGCACCCAGCGATCAAGACTGTGCAAAGCCGAACGTAAAATGTAGGTATGCGGACCGGCATTGAGCGGGAAGCCACACGTGATGATGCCGTAGTAGATCGATGAGGGAGCATTCAATTGAGCCTCGAAGAGGACTATGTCACCATCACCAGTAGCAGTGTCAGCGTCTCCGATTCCCAACGTGTACGCATCCGAGTGAGCTGTTCCCGCGGACTCCCAGATTCGTAAAACATCTGTGTCATCTTGAGTGGCCGGGCGATAGCGCAGCACATCAGTTTCAGCCTCGGCAATGAGAACTGGTCGGGTGAGGTCAGCACGAATTTGTGCGCTGGCGGGTCCAGCCACCGTCTCTGTCGTAGCTGGATCAAGGCAACTCCGTGGATTTTCTAAGAGAATGGCATGTGGGCAAAAGAGCGTCGATGCACTTTGTCCGCGACTAATCAACAAGTAACCGTTGTACACATCATCGGCCAATCCAAGGGCGTTGGCATAAGTCGTCAAGCGACTAGCACTCTGAGACTGCCCAGTTGCCAACACGAACTCGGGTGTCAAGCCCCCCAAAATAGTTTCCGATTGGCGCCATACGGCAGCCCCAGCCTGACTAAAAATGTCGTAACTGTAGTTATCCCCCGGATGATTGAGTACGCCGTAGCGATCGGGATCAGCGTTCTTTAAAACTAAGAACGGGGCCGTTGATCCTGCTCCACCCTCGACACCCACGCGCTGTGCGGAGACGCCAACCCAAACGCCACCCTCTCTGACAATTTCGGGCCACAATGCGCTCCACGCCGGGATTGAATCAATTCCCGCAGTCACGTTGAACCACTCGGTGATAATAGTGCCGTTGAATGTGGCGGCATCGGTTGGGCGGCGCACGACTATGCGTGTTTTATACTCGGCAGTGTCATTTTTTGCAACATTCCAAACACCATCAGCGGACAATGGATCGGCCGAACCATAAGAGTTCGCAGTTCCCGAAATAAAGAACTCTTCTTCTATGTATCCAAATTTTTCTGCTTCGAATAGCCCACCCGCCAAAACAACAGGGCCCGTCGGAGCTTCAGATAAGAAATCAGGTAGCGGCACACGATTACTCACGGTAATCGGCCCTTCAACGGTGACCTCACCAACACTGCCCGTCGTCGGTGTCACCGCAGTGAAATTAGGTTCCACAGGCGCTTCAGTTGATGGAGCCTCCGTCGACACTGCAGAGTCACTTGACCCAGTCGAGGTATCAGTGGAGGAATCGCTCCCAGAACAACTCACAATGACCAGCAACAGTCCTGTAAATACCGATGTCAATTTCAAAGATCTTTTCATGAGATTTCCCCCTGCTCAAGATTGAAGGTAGCAGAACTGTTCTACAAACCTCCAGATTTGCCCTAAGTTAGCGACATGACTAACACCGATTTATCAGCCCATTCCTGTGACGCCTGCCGAATCATTGATGAAAGCGACGGTAAGGTGGATGGCCGCATGTTCAATCTTGATCATTGGGACATCAGTCAAGAACGTATGCACTTCAAAAGATTTCGTAGCACAGAGGAAAAAACGACCGACAAGGTAACGGGATTCGCTGGTTCAATGAAGTTTGTCTATCTCCACTTAGTGTGGTTCTCTATTTGGATCATGTTTCATATCGGAGTTTTAGGCTCTTCAGGAAAATTTGACGTTGGCTACAGCACCCTCACGATGATCGTCAGTCTTGAGGCCATCTTTCTTTCTACCCTGGTGATGGTCACTCAGAACCGCCAAGCAAAAAAATTGGAATCTCGCTCTCAAATAGACTTCGAATCGAATCTTCAATCACTCGTATGGTCAGTGCACATCGCTGACAAACTCGGCGTAGATGTCAAACACGTCGAAGCACTTTGTGCCGAAGTTATCCAAGAGTCGCGACAAACCAATTAGCTCTGTGAGGTCAGTTCTTCTGTCGCATATCTAAGGATGAATGCACTAAAGTTCCATAGGTCCACAGGAGCACACGATGAATTCGCACGACCTATCACCAAAAGATGCCTCACGCCATACCAGTGAGCGCAATCGCTCTGTCGAGTTTGAACTCGATCCCGCAGATTTTGAACGCGCCCGACGCGGGTTCATCGCGTCGCATCCCACAGGTCAGATAACTGACGACAACGGCCGCAGGGTCTCCGATATCTCGGCTTACGCATTTCTTCAAACCGCACCCCCTGACACAGTGCATCCAGCTTTGTGGCGTCATGCTCAGCTCAATGCCAATCATGGCTTATTCGAAGTGACCGAAGGAGTCTGGCAGGTGCGCGGTTACGACATTTCAAATATCACTTTCATCAAAGGTGAGACGGGTTGGGTGGTCATTGATCCGCTCACCGTTGAACACACTGCACGCGCTGGTTACGAACTAGTCACCCAACATCTCGGATATCGCCCAGTGACTGCCGTGATCTACACCCACTCACACGCCGACCATTTCGGTGGAGTCAACGGTGTCACAACACAAGAAGATGTCAACGCTGGTCGTTGCCTAGTCATCGCACCAGTGGGTTTTATGGCCGAGACGATCGGCGAGAATGTCATCGCTGGCCCAGCAATGGGGCGACGCGGTACTTATCAATTTGGTCCGATGTTGCCGGCGGGACCTAAAGGACATGTTGATTGTGGCCTCGGCAATTCCATCCCCGTGGGTCCTCCAGGACTCATTGCTCCAACTCACGACATCACATACACCGGCGAAGAAATGACCGTCGATGGAGTGCGCATCATTTTTCAACTCACGCCAGAAACCGAAGCACCTGCGGAGATGAACTTCTTTTTTCCAGATCTCAACGGTTTGTGTATGGCAGAAAACTGCTCACACACCATGCACAACTTGGTCCCGATCCGCGGTGCTCTCGTGCGCAACTCCCTCAAATGGTCAAAATACATTAATGAAAGCATTGAACTTTTTGGTGCCCGAACCAAAGTCTTGTTCACTTCTCACAACTGGCCTCGCTGGGGCAACGACGATCTCATCAATTTCTTAGAATTGCAACGCGATCTCTATAAGTGGATGCATGATCAGACAATGCGTCAAGCAAATCTCGGCCTCAACGCATTAGAAATTGGCGACAAACTTGAATTGCCCGATGATTTCTTGGCTCACGATCACACCCGTGGCTTTTATGGAGATTTAGTCCACAACAGCAAGGCGGTATATCAGCGCTATCTCAGTTGGTACGACTGCAACCCGGCCAACCTCCATAAATTGCCCCCCGTTGAAGTTGGCCAGCGTTACGTGGATCTCGCAGGAGGAGCAGAAGCACTACTGAGCAAAGCACGCGCAGCATTCGCTGCCGGCGACTATCGCTGGGTTGCCGAACTCGTCAATCATTTAATTTTTGCCGATCCAACACATAGTGAAGCCCGCGCCTTGCAGGCTGACACGCTTGAGCAGTTGGGTTATCAATCGGAGTCTTCAACTTTTCGTAATTCATATCTCACGGGAGCCATGGAACTTCGTCAGGGCCCACCCCAACTCGGTAGTTCACAGGTGCGTGGACGCGGACTTCTCATAGCGATGACGATTGAACAGATCTTCGACACCTTGGCAGTGCGTTTGATCTCCGAGAATGTCAGTGGACTGAGTCTCAAAATTAACTGGCACTTCACCGATATGGGCGGAACTGCCGACGAAAGATGGTTGCTCGGCCTCTCCCATCGAACTCTGTATTCGGTTCAGGGTCGCAACGATGAAAAGGCACAGGCGACTTTGACTATGGCACGCAGTACTTTGATATCAGTAATCATTCAAGAGACAACTTTTATTGATGAGATAGGCAAAGGTTCCATCGTTATTGACGGCGACGCCACAGCCTTGTTGACAATCTTTGGCAATCTCGATGCCTTCCCTAACAGCTTCAATATCGTCGAACCCTAAGGCGGCAGTAGGCTCATCTTCATGACCAATCACGCAACAACTCTCCGCGCCACCTATAACTCGGGCCATACTCGCCCATTGGCCTGGCGCAAGCAGCAACTTGAGCAGATGATCAAGATGATCGAAGAGAACGAAGATGACTTTCTCGCGGCCTTGAAGACCGACCTCGGCAAACCAAACGTCGAAGGTTTCATCACCGACATCGCTTTCGTGACAGGCGAAATTAAGTTGATGTTGAAGAACCTCAAAAAGTGGAATAAGCCTCTGCGTGTGCCAACCCCACTTGTCACTATGCCTGCCAAGTCACACCTCATCCCTGAGCCACTCGGAGTTGTGTTGGTCATTGCCCCATGGAACTACCCCGTGCAATTGCTTTTAGTTCCTGCCGCTGGAGCAATTGCTGCCGGCAACGCTGTGGTGATGAAGCCTTCCGAAGTTTCTGCCGCCACCTCGGCAGTGTTGGCACGCCTTGTACCGAAATATCTCGATCAGAAGGCAATCACCCTTGTCGAAGGTGGAGTGCCCGAGACGACCGCATTACTCGCTCAACATTTTGATCACATCTTCTACACCGGCAACGGAACCGTTGGCCGCATTGTGATGGCCGCCGCAGCCAACAACCTCACACCAGTCACGCTTGAACTTGGTGGGAAGAGCCCTGTCATCATTGATGAGTCAGCCAACATTCATGTCACTGCTCGCCGCATTGCTTGGGGCAAGTGGCTCAATGCCGGTCAGACCTGCGTCGCTCCCGACTACATCTTGGTCAACGAAAAAGTTCGGCAGCCTTTCTTGGACGAACTCGGCAAAGCGATCACCGATTTCTTCGGGGCCGACCCGCAAACAAGCGAAAGCTACGGACGCATCGTTTCGCCACGCCACTTTGATCGCTTGAAGTCATTGATGAATGGTGGCAAGGTCGTCATCGGTGGCGAGACCAATGC
>CAMAYS010000081.1:0-9235 GCA_945862545.1 Bifidobacterium breve
CAACGCGCCGAGGCTCATACCATCGCCGCAAATATTGACGTCGTGTTTTTGTTGCATGCTTTGGTTTCACCGCCGAACCAGCGTCGCCTTGAACGAGAATTAGTTTTGGCTTTCGATAGCGGAGCCACACCAGTATTGATTTTGACCAAACTCGACTTAATGGAAAGTGCAGAGGCGGTTGATCACTGCGTGAACACTCTTGAAGCGGTGGCACCTGGTGTGGATATCCACGTCGTGAGTGGAATCCGTGGTGATGGTCTTGACGCCTTACTGCAATATGCGAGCGGCTACCGAACTGTTGCGCTGCTCGGTGCGAGCGGTGTTGGCAAGAGCACGATTGTGAACACTTTGGTTGGCGGTCAAGTTCAGAGCACGGCGGCAGTGCGTGAGGGTGATCAGCGCGGGCGCCACACAACAACGGCTGTGCAATTAGTGGCGCTACCTTCCGAGCCTGTTGGTGAGGCAGGTTGGTTGATCGACACCCCAGGTGTGCGTGCGGTGAGCTTGTGGTCCAGCGGTACCGGAATCGAACGTGCCTTCGCTGATATTTTTGCCTTATCAGAGAAGTGTCGTTTTCGTGATTGTAAGCACGAGGAAGAACCAGGTTGTGCGGTCTCTGCAGCGGTCACTCATGGAACGGTCGATCCGCGACGCTTGGACAGCATGAAACGTTTGGTTGCTGAAGAGGCTTCACTAGAAGAAGAACAAAAAGCTCGACTCAAAGTTGAAGATCGTCGTGGCTTTCGCAAACGCAAACCTTAAGGTCCGATTTTTACTACTTGGTGATCTCGGACACGGAAGTTGTGATGGGGATAATGAGATCTAATTTTGTGCGGCGCAAATAACTGCAAATATTTTGGCTTGTACAAACAATATGCAGCGAAGTATTTTTGGCCCGCAAGCGAGCAGCGAAGCCGAGTAGAAGTCCTAAGGCGGGATCATCAAGAACGGTGATCCCATCAAGATCAAGAACGATCTGCTGATGATCCTCGATTGTCGCTTGGGTCAGCACATCACTGAGTTTGGGCAAAGTTGAGAGGTCAAGTTCACCGCTAAAACTGATGACAGCAATGTCACCTATGAGATCAGTACGTGCGGATAACTGCATGCCATCAACCTAGCGGGGGTTCAAGGAGCATCGAAAAATGCGAACTGATATCAAGGTCGCTGATGAAGCGCCCAATAATGGGTAAGTCGGTGACAAGGTGTTGAGTGACGGTGACGGTGACCCACCTCGTGTCGGTTGTGGTTTGAACCGAGATGTCGGACCGCGTTTTGCCGTCAGTCGCACCCGCCAGAGAGCGCAGGGCCGCAGATTCGGCGGTCTGAGATGGCTGTGCCGAGACCGCCGCAGCGCGCACGCCGTTACGTGCGGCGTTGACCACCTGAACATGCGCGAGAACGATGACCAATACCTGCATGAGCAGCAGTAGAGAGATCACGACGAGAGGTAGAACCAGGGCGAACTCCACCGTGGCCTGCCCTTCGTCGTCTCTTTGAGTTGTTTGTTTACGGCAGTTTTGAAATGACATTGCTGATCACCTGATCGAATAAACGACCGATTTTGCCTGCCCCGCCTCCACCAGTCGCCCAAGCCACTGCCAAAAGAGCGATGAGTGCGGCTGCCAGCATCACCAACGCGTATTCGGAGGTGGCCTGACCGGAATCCCGCGGACCCATCGAGAGGTGGGGCGTCGTGACATATATATAGATGCGTAAGAAAGCGTTATTCATAAAAGTCTCCGTGCGAGTAGTGGTTGTGAGGCAGTTAGATCGAAAGACGTATCTGCGAAACGGTCCCGGCAATGGTCGGAACGATGATCAGGACAATGAATGATGGAAGGGTGCAGATCACCAAGGGGAGGCTGAGCCGAATCGGCAATTGTCGAGCAGAAATTTCCGCGGCGCGGCGCCGACTGAGGCGTGCGTCATTGCCCAACTGAAAGATCAAACTCTCCATGGGAATACCCAGGCGGTCTCCAGCCGACAGAACTTCGCATAGGGGTCGCGTAGCAGGCCCGATGTGTTGGGGAAGTTCTCGCAAGGCATCTGTGAAACGTTGGCCGAGCGCCATTTTCTCGGTGACTACGAGAAACACTGGCCGCATCACTTGGGGTGCGTGCAAACTGAGGAAATGAATTCCTTGCACTGGGCTATAGCCGGCACGCAGGGCGGCCATCAGGAGGTCCACGCATTGCGGCCAAGCGTCCATCATTTCAGTTTCACGTCGTTGACGAAGGCGTGCTTTGGTGCGTCGCCAGAAGAGAAATAATCCAACGAGAGCCGCAATAAAAATCACGAGTTAATCAACTTCTTTGTCCACATTCGGCCAACAAGGTTGAGTCCAATGCCGAGAGCAAGACATGTCCAACCCAATGGTGTGGCCAACATTGTTTTTCGAATTGCGGGACTATCACTCACAATCCATGCGGCACATACAACAGGCAACCATGTAATCAAGCGCGTTGATGCCATAGCTGTTGATGCCTGAGCTTGGCGATCTTGGCGCGCATAGGAGCGGTCAAGCAAGGTATCAATGAGTGCATCAATGTGATGCGCGGCATCACCTCCAACTTCGCTGGCTAGGGACATGACATGAAGAACGACGGATAGATCACCTGCTGGGTTTTGCTTTTCATCGGCCTCTATCAAGTAGTTGCATGCTTGGTTGAGGGATTGTCCATTATTGATGGCGGCCGCTAAGCGAATCAGCAGATCACATGGTTCGGTGATGCTCGCCTGATGGAGCGATGAGACGAGAGATTGACCTGAGCGCAATGAACGAGTCATTGCCGAAAGAGAATCAATGATGTTTTCGTTACCGAATGAGGCGGCTTGTGTGAGCCGACGCTTAATGCGTTGTCGTTGTGTGAATCGAGAAAAGAAATCGGGGATAGTCATATCAGTGGTGGAGATAATCCACACGCGTTGTTGAGCCATCAACATCACCATTGAGATGAGCGACTTCGGCGATCACTCGGGCACCATAACGTTGACGTTTCATATGAATCACGAAACCAATTGCCGAAGAAACCATATGTCGCGCATCTTGAAGGGTCCACCCTGGGGCAGCCTGCATCGTCAGTAAGTCGAGGCGGTGCAGTCCATCGATTGCCGAATTGGCGTGCAGTGTGGCCAAGCATTTGGAATGCCCCGTGTTCATTGCCTGAACAAGGGTCAGGGCTTCAATGCCGCGTACCTCACCGACGACCAGGCGGTCGGGACGCAAACGTAACGCAGTACGTAACAGATCATTCATTGTGATTTGGCCGCGCCCTTCTGCTGTGGCTGAACGGGTTTCCAAGCGCACCATATGAGGATGCTGAACAGTGAGTTCGTGAGTATCTTCAAGAACGACAAAACGTTCAATGTCGTGGGGGATTGACATCATGGCGGCGAGTAAAGATGTCTTACCCGAACCAGTGGCGCCGGTGATCAAGATATTTTCCATACTGTTGAGAACGGTGTGCATGACCTCTGTCAAGTGCGTTTCGTGCTCAGGTGGCACGAAATCAGATATTGAAAAAGCAACCTTGCGAAATAGGCGAAAGGCGACGCATGTACCGTGTACCGCTATCGGATGAATGACGGCGCACACACGCGTTCCATCGGGTAATCGCGCGTCAACTATCGGTGATAAACGATCCAGTCGACGCCCCAATGGTGTGAGAATTCTTTCGAGAGCGGTTTCAATTTGTCCTGGTAAAAGGTCGGCACCGCGTTCAAGGTTCCCGCAGCGTTCAATCCAGACTTCGGTGTTGTTGTTCACCAAGATGTCAGTCACTGATTGATCGCCGAAATAGCGAGTGATCTCGTCGGGTAGCAAACGTGTGTTCATGGTCGGATGATCACATTGAAACAAGATGGGTCAGTAACGGGGAGAGTGCTGCACTCAAGGCAGGTGGAATACGCGAATGCAATAGGCCCGAGTCGACACGTCGTGCGATTTCTGGATCTAAAGCGATCTCTGCGACAACTTCTGTTTTCAATACTGACTGCACATCTCGTCGGGTGAGAACTCGGTCTCCACCAGTGATCAAGATCACGCCAGTCGTCGAGCGATTTTGCTCAACGGCTTTTCGTAGTGCGAGATAGCACGGACGAATGATGAGATAATTCGTGTCGGCAACTTCCCACAATGTTTTGGAGACTGACGAGATGCCTGCATCAACGACAATGTTGATTGCTTGATCATGAATTTGGCTCAAAGCCCGTGAGAGATAATTCCAGTCTCCTGAATTGTGATCGGGGAGTAGTTCAACTCCACGCGCCGCGACAGATAAATTTCTGCCGCATTTCATCAGCAGGTCACCAAACTCAAGTTGCATCTTGTTAGACATCCATTCGCTGATTCCATGCTCAGGTGTTGTCAGGCCCAAGAGCGCCGGTTGATCGCCAGCGAGATCGACAAGGATTGTCGGGGTAGTGAGTGCGCTAACGGCGGCTAATGCGGCAGCCACGACGGATGTCCCCGAACCACCTTTGCAGGACCAGCAAATCGTGAACATGGCTTCCCCAATCGAAAGTTTGAAATCAGAGGGGAAGTTCGGCGACTTGAAATTCAAGCATCACAATGTGGCGCAACACGATGTGGGAGTACCGCCACTTGAGGCGGTGACAGGTGGCTGAAATGAATCAGGCTGATTGGAGCTTTTTGACCGCAGCGGCGACCAAAGCAACCAAGGCAACGAGCATGATGAGCTTCTTCATGAACCCAAGGATACAGCGCAGAACCGAGGCGGCTACCCTAAAGGATGGAGGTGTCCGGGTACCTGGTGGGCTCCGCCGCCTTCAAAGCGGTTGGGACGAGTGAACCTCGTCCGGCGGGTTCGATTCCCGTCCACCTCCGCCAAACAGTTCAACGTCGAGCCGTTCAATGTCAAGCCGTTCTAGGTAGGAAACCGTACGTTTTGCGCTTAGAAACCTACCTAAGACGTGGAACCTACCGAGAAGGCGCAGAACTTAGACAGCGAGAAGGTCGCGGGCGCCAGTGTCGCTCGACGGATGGCGCAACTTACTCATAGCTCGCGCTTCAATCTGACGGATGCGCTCACGCGTGAGGTTGAAAGCTTCGCCAACTTCTTCAAGTGTGCGTGATTCTCCACCATTGAGACCGAAGCGCAACTTCAGAATTTCGCGTTCACGCTCATCAAGTGGCGCCAGCAAGCGACGAATCTCTTCTGGCAACAATGATGTTGCAGCACTTTCAAAAGGACTTTCTGCAGCGCGGTCTTCAACAACATCACCCAATTCGGCATCGCCATCTTCACGCAACGGCTCGCTGAGCGACAAAGGTTCTGCGGCGAAACGCAAAGCTTCAGTGACTTTGTCTTCGGGCATTTCTACTTCGGCTGCCAATTCTCGCAATGTTGGCTGGCGGCCGAACTTCAACTCCAAGCGGGAGCGGGCCTTTTGCAGACGTGCGAGCGTGTCTCCAGCATGGACTGGGAGACGAATGGTGCGACCAGTGTTGGCAATACCACGAGTAATCGCTTGGCGGATCCACCAAGTGGCGTAGGTTGAGAATTTGAAGCCTTTGCGCCAGTCAAACTTTTCAACGGCGTGCATCAAGCCCAAGTTGCCCTCTTGGATGAGGTCCAATAGTGGAAGTCCTGAAGCCTGGTATTTCTTGGCGATTGAGACGACGAGTCGCAGGTTGGATTGCACGAAGGATCGCTCGGCGTTCTCGCCGTCTTTGACTAAATTGCGAAGTTCACGCTTTTTAGCCGGAGTCAGTGCCTTGGTGTCAAGAGTTTCAGATTCTTCTTTGGCGGCTTTACCAGCCTCAATCTGCTTCGCAAGACGAACTTCATCGTCCTTGGTGAGCAGTTGGTACTGTCCGATATCTGAAAGATAAAGACGGACTAGGTCCTCTTCATCACGATCTACGCGATCCTTGGCCACCTGAGAACCCCACTTCTTTCGGATTGATGTCTTGGGAAAACCGAACAGTTTCCTGTGCGGTTCACCAACAATTTCGAGACTGCCACATCTCAAAATCCGTTGATGTTGGGAACGATACCGACCACAAGGCATTCATCAACCAGGTAAGCAAAGTTCTCTGAAAATCTGTTGAAATAACTTCGCTGGGTCAACTGAGTAAGGTGTAAAACTAGGCAAATCAAGTGATTTTGGTGTAAAAATACTTGAACGACAAAGGAGTAATTAGATGGCAAATCCGCTACTCAATGAAAAGCGTCTGGAACAAGCAGCCAAAGCCAACGGTTCGGGTTGGGCCGCTCCGGACCCGGCAACGCGTGTCGGTATGTCGGACGGTCCCGTGACTCCATGGGTCGGCGCTGGCCGCACGATGACCGTGGCTGGAACCGCTAGCGCCACGGCGGTGCTGTTTGTTTTGTTGTTAGCAGCAGCCACAGTTGGCTGGCTAGGAGTTGACGCTCCGCAAGGCGAGGTCTACAAGTTTCCGAGTTACGCCATTGGTGGTTTATTCGTCGGTTTCGGTTTGGCGATTTTGTTGATGTTCAAACCTCATCTCGCAAAGTTTCTTGCTCCGGTCTACGCCATTGCAGAAGGGTTATTTGTTGGTGCGATCAGCAAGGCCTATGAGACGTATTACGACGGCATCGTCATACAGGCGGCTGGAGCGACTATTGCTGTGTTCGCCGTGATGTTGGCGATGTACAGCCTGCGGATTATCAAAGTGACCAATCGTTTTCGTCGCATCGTCATTGGGGCGACGATGGGAGTAGCACTTTTTTACGGTGTTTCAATGTTGATGAGTTTGTTCGGAGCGACACCACCGTTCATCAGTTCGGCAAGTGGTTTCGGCATTGGCTTTAGTTTCTTGGTCGCTGGTCTCGCAGCGTTTAACTTGGCTCTTGATTTTGATTTCATTGAACGGGGGGCCAAACAAGGTATGCCCGAGTCAACCGAATGGTTCGCCGCTTTTGGTCTGATGGTGACTGTCGTCTGGCTGTATCTGGAAATCTTGCGACTGCTTTCTAAACTGCGTCAGCGCTAGAGAATCTTTTTACAGAGTCTGTAAGAAACCCATCAACGCGGCATTGAATTCGTCAGGCATTTCTTGTTGTGTCCAATGTCCGGCTCCCGGGATGATGACGCTGCCTTTGTAGTTGGGCGTTAGCCCGTTGACGGCGTCAAGCGTGTCGAGTCGTGGGGCGATGACGGCGTCTTTGTCGCCACCGATAAAAAACGTCGGCATAGAAATGCGCTCAATAGGAATGTCTTTGAGCACTTCATAGTTTGCATCCAAGTTGCGATACCAACTCACGGGACCGAAAAATCCACTGTTGGTGAATTGTTTGACATAGTGATCAAGATCGTCTTGCGTGAGCCATGTTGGTAAATGCGCCGGAACATCTTTAAACATGTCGAGGAATCCGCTGCCCTCCATCGGTGGTAACTCGCTGAAGTCAGTGGGACCTGGTTTATACATCGCACCTGAAGCAGCCCACAGGAATTGGTGCATGGTATTGCGAATATCGGCTTCAAGTTCAGACTCGGCTGGACCAACCTCCTGAAAATACAACATGTAGAAAAAACGATCGGTGAACATCATTTTGAAAAGTTCAGTCGGCTTCATGGGCCACGGTGTAAAAGGCACGCTGACTCCACAGATTGCGTTGACTCGACTTGGGTGCAAGCGTCCTGCTTCCCACACCACGAGAGAGCCCCAATCGTGTCCGACGAAAGTTGCATCGTCATGATCAGTGGCGTCCAATAAGCCCACGAGGTCTCCCGTGAGATTTTCAATGCCATAGTCGGTCACGTTTTTCGGTGATGAAGAAAATCCGTAGCCCCGCTGATCGGGGGCGAGGACATGAAAACCGGCATCGGCGAGAAAGCCCATTTGGTGTCGCCAAGAATAAGCAGACTCTGGGAAACCATGACTGAGAATGACGCATGGTCCTTTGGGGTCACCAGATTCGGTGACTTGCAGGTTGACGCCGTTAGTGGCGATGACGCGATGGGTAATCTCATGACTCATATGGTCAGTATTGCCTAAGTCCTCGCTCGGATTAGCCCCGAGGTGACCTAGAAATTCAGGTTGGATTGCGGCGCGCTAATGGACTGGCTTCAAGAAATGAATCGGGCAGGGGTTGACCCGTGACTTCGTCCGTCCAGTAGGTTCCAGCATCAAGGCGATTGAGAGCAGTTTCGACGTCGGCTAAATCTTTTTCGATGGCATCAAGGTCAATCGTTGATGATTGTTCGTTAATCGGATCGTTTACGGACATGGGCTTAGAGTAGTCGCAAGATAGTGTTGTCACCTATGCCTACAACTTTCCCCCCTTTTGATGGTTCCGCCCCTAAGAGTCAGAAGTTTGCTTCTGAGCCCGAGATGGGGATTGACCCGACCAAGCGTTACACCGCCACTATGGAAACTTCAATGGGGACCATGGTGATTGCTTTGGATGCCTTGAAGGCTCCACGAACAGTGAATAGCTTCGTGTTCTTGGCTCTCAACCACTATTACGACGGGATTATTTTCCACCGCATCATTAAGGGTTTCGTTTGCCAGGGTGGAGACCCGACTGGCACTGGTCGGGGTGGACCTGGCTACCAGTACGCCGACGAATTGCCTAAGGCTGGCCAATATCAAATCGGCTCATTAGCGATGGCCAATGCAGGACCGAACACCAATGGTTCACAGTTCTTCTTGATCAGTGGTCCAAGTGGTGTTGGATTGCCGCCGGCTTACGCGTTGTTCGGTCAGGTTGTCAAAGGACTTGAGATCGTTGAAGCGATGCAGAATGTGCCGACTGGCGCCGGCGATCGACCCACTACCGATGTTGTCATCAACTCGGTGACTATCACTGTCGCTGACTGATCGTTGGTTGATGTCGCCTCGAGTGACTCAACTCAGCAGGGCGCAAGCGCGTCGCATTGCTCTGCGGGCACAAGGATTCGCTCAGCCTCGACCAAGTGGTCGAGTTGATAGTCGTCATCTACGTCAGGTGATTGATCGCATTGGTTTGATTCAGATTGACTCAGTCAATGTTTTGGTGCGAAGCCAAGAACTTCCATTATTTTCGCGTTTGGGGAGTCACCGTCGTGACTTGATTTCCATGGCCACAAAGAGTGGTGAACTTTTTGAGTATTGGGGTCATGAAGCCGCTCATGTGCCGACTCGTGATCATCGCTTGTGGCGTTGGAAAATGGAGCAGTCGATTCAAGGACCATGGCGCTCCGCAGAGAATCTTGTCAAGAAGAAGCCACAATTTATTGAGGAGATTTTTTCTCGGGTTGTGAC
>CAMAYS010000082.1:0-8905 GCA_945862545.1 Bifidobacterium breve
AGATTGGCGTCCTTGATCCGTTGACGCACTGTCTGCATTCCTTGCAGAGCCAATTCCGCAATTGAGCGCTGCTCTTCGGGCAATTCGCTCAGGACAGCTTTACGATTGACGTTGAGCGGCTTGAGCCTTTTGGCGCGGGGACGCTGAGGTAATTCAGGAGGCGCTTCAAAATGTGGGCGGCGTGGCGTCCGTGGCTTATCGCTCGCTGTTGTCGGCGCACCATCGCGACGCGGTCGGCGATCTGGTCCAGTGCCTGCACGCGCACCATCACGCGCACCATCACGACTAGGTCGATCGCCTCGTGCGGGACGATCGCGTCGATCGCCACGATCGTTTTTTTCTTTACGCGCGAGTTGCTGAGTGACAGCCTCAAAAGGCTTGTCATTTCCTTTGAGAGTAATCGTCTCTACTTTGTCAACCTTGACGCGACCTTGCACGACGCTCAAGATGGTGATGCCATCAATATTGAAGTCGGCTTCCACTTTCAGTACATCACCTGTTTTTGATTCCTGTGGAAGGACGCTTGGCTGCAAAATACCTTTTGGCTCGCGTGCGCCTGCAGCGCGCCACGTCCACGTACCATCGGAGCGCAAACTTGTTAACTCAATTTCAATCCTTCGAGACATGGGAAGCAACCCTATCGGGAAGGATGAACAGTGCCATAGGGTAGGCAAAAGTGCTAATTTTCAGTCGTGCCGATTTACGCCTTGGGTGAACGTACCCCAACGATTCATCCCGATGCCTATGTTCACCCAGACGCTGTGATCATAGGATCGGTCACCATTGGGGCTCATAGTTCAATATGGCCTGGGGCAGTTCTGCGGGGAGATGATGGTGACATCATCATCGGTGAGCGGACCTCAATTCAGGATGGTTCGGTGCTGCACACGACCCATGTTTTTCCGACAATTGTCGGCAACGATTGCGTGATTGGTCATATCGTTCATCTTGAGGGGTGCACGATCGAAGATGGCTCTCTGGTGGGCAACGGATCAATTGTGATGCACCGAGTGATCGTGCGTTCTGGAGCAGTGGTGGCCGCTAACGCAGTACTTTTGAATGGGCTTGAAGTGCCTAGTGGAGCCCTTGCTGTTGGCGTCCCTGCAGTTATCAAATTAGATAAAGCTCGACCAGCAGAGATCGCTATGGGTGCTGCCTCCTATGTTGCGCGGGCGGCGATCTATAAAGAAAAACTACGGAGACTCGATTAAGAGCATGGCTCTGTCAATAATCGTCTCGACGACTGCGGAGCAGGTTGAGTTAGTGAGTGATGTGTTGTGGTCGCTTGGTGTTGTGGCTATTGAAGAGCACTGGGACACGGATCACGATGTGCGCCTACAAACGTCGCTCGGCAACGATCGGGAAGTCGTGACGGAAGTTTTGAATTCTTTGTCATGGTCGGCGACATGGATCTTGAGCGAAATTGACGAAAATGTGGGGGATAACTGGCGGGCGTTTGCCAGACCTGTGCTCGTTGGAAAACGTCTCGTGATTGCTCCTCAGTGGTCATCTGCAGCGCACATTGACGAGATCTTGAAAGTGATCGATGATGCAAAAGAGGCGCTTATTGTCACGATTGAACCGGGCAGTACCTTCGGTATGGGTGATCATCCGACCACGATGGCGAGTTTGTTAGCGATCGAAAAATACTTAATGTTTGACGATGAAGTCATTGATGTTGGCTGTGGTAGTGGTGTTCTTGGAATCACCTCTTTGCTTCTCGGAGCGCGTCGCGCCACGGGAATTGATATCAGCGCCGCGTCTATTGAAGTTTCGCGTGCCAATGCCAAGAGCAATGGCGTTGCTGATCGATGGAGTGTGAGCACTGAATCTCTTGGACGGATTGAATCTCCAGCAAGGATCGTTGTAGCCAATATTTTGGCTCCAGCACTGATTGAACTGAGTGAACAATTGCGACGACTCGTCAGCCCCACTGGAGTCTTAATAATTAGTGGAGTTTTGACGCAAAATTATGCACATGTAGCTGAGGCGCTACGACCGTTACGAGAAGTTGATCGAATAGATCTCGAGCAATGGTCAGCGGTCGTTTTTTCTCACGAGTGAAAACGATGTGCTCTTAATTGACTAAGTAATCAATCTCGGAGAGTGTCGGCAGCGATGTCACGGCGCCATGTTTAGTGGCAGCCAATGCTCCTGCTGCCGATGCCCGACGAGCAGCAGTAGTGATATCTAATCCGGAAGCAAGAGCACATGCCAAAGCGCCACAGGCCGCATCGCCAGCTCCTGTGGTGTCAATAGCACGAACGGCAAATGGCGGAATTTGTTGTTCGCCGTCAGCAGTGATGATTTTGATGCCGCGCGCTCCCAAGGTGATGACGACGATCGAAACCCCAGCGTCCAACAACGCTGATGCACCACCGAGAAGCGCCACCTCATGTTGATTGGGCATAATGACATCGCATAATTGCAAAATTGAACGATTGAGTTGGCTGGCTGGGGCCGGGTTAAGAATTGTCTGCGATCCACCGATTTTTGCGATTGCTAATGCTGATTCAACAGAGGCGAGTGGGATCTCTAATTGGCACAGTAGAACTCTCGAGCGCAGCAAGATATCGCGATGAGCCTCAATGACGCTGAGCGAAAGATTCGCATTTGCGCCTGGCACAACAACGATTGAATTCTCGCCATGTGCGTCAACGTTAATCAATGCCCGTCCCGTGGGGTCAGCGTCATCCGTGACATAGGCGGCGATTCCTTCTTGAATCATCAAGCGATGCAGGGTGTCACCTGCGTTGTCAGTACCTAGACAAGTAATGAAAGCAGTGTCGGCACCTGAGCGGCGACTTGCCACAGCCTGATTGAGACCTTTGCCACCGGGAAATTCTGCAAATCGCGTGCCGAGAATGGTTTCACCTGGTGCTGGGAGGCGCTCGACTGTGGCGACTAGGTCAAGGTTGGAACTTCCCACGACGACGACATCATAGGAATGCGAACCGTTACTCATGGTTCTAGTGAATCATCTGGCGGTGGCGTTAGCACTTGTTTAAAGTGATGGGACTGATCGTTCCGCAATAGTAACGAGGCCCGAATTTCAACCGACGTTAGCGCGAATGCCGATCGGGGCAATCAAGCGGTAGCCCGCTTGATGTCGTTCATCTTCGCTCTCGCCACCCCATAGTCCGTACTCATGATTGTCTCGAGCGAAAGCGCGACACATGTCTTGGACGTTGCAACTGGCGCAGACCAAGCGGGCCATGGCTTCACGACGTTCGCGCGCTTGAGGGCGCTCGGCGGTTGTCGGAAAGAATAGGTGAGTCATGCCGCGACATGCGCCGACATCCATCCAATCATCTTCGGTCTGCTGACGATTATTTAAAAATTCGGTATAAGCCACAAGTTCCCCCGAGATTGATATTTTTGACCTAGGAAAATTCCCCCACTTGCGGCGAAACTTCCGCTACAACATGATCACTTTAGACTTAAGTAATCACTGAGTCAATAAAAATCTCAGTGAATGAAGTGGCGGAGACCTGCCACAAAACGATCCAAGTCTGCTGGGCGGGTATCCCAGGCGGTCATCCACCGCACTTGGTCGGCATGAGGGTCCCAATCATAGAAAAAGGACCATTCACGTAACGGCTCAATCTGCTCGGGGGAGAGGATGGGGAAAATGCTATTCACCACGGGTGGCTGATCCAGAACCACTCCAGAGAGGTGGCATGTCTGCTCATACAGTTGAGTTGCCATGTCATTGGCGTGAGTTGCATTCTTGAGCCATAGGTCATCGGCGAGTAGGGCAGAAAATTGCGCCGAGATGAAGCGCACCTTCGAGGGAAGTTGAGTCACTTGTTTTTGCACAAAGGGTGCTGAACGGGCCAAGTCACGATTGAGATAAATGACCGCCTCGCCATACATGATTCCGTTTTTGGCCCCGCCAAAGGAAATGACATCCACCCCGGCGTCAACCGTGAAGGAACGTAATGCCTCTTGGTTGCCTCCCAACGCCGCTGTGGCATTGGCGATTCTGGCTCCATCGAGATGGACGGTCATGCCCATTGAGTGCGCCGCGTCACAAAGATTCGCAATCTCGGTGGGGGAGTACAGGGTTCCCCATTCGGTGCTTTGGGTGATGGATAAAACGCTGGGTTGAACGTGATGGACGACTCCTAATGCATGTGCTTGCGAACGCACTTGATCGGGAGTAATTTTTCCACCAATTGCTGGGAGGTCAATCAGTTTGGCTCCAAGAATACGTTCGGGGGCACCGGTCTCATCGACATTGATGTGCGCTGAATCGCTGCAGATCACTGCCCCAGCGGGGGAGAGCATCGTGGCCAGTGCCAAGACATTGGCCCCCGTGCCATTCCACACCATGAAGGTCTCAACCTGTTGTCCAAAAAGATCACTAAAATTAGAGCGAGCCTGCGCGGTCCAGGGGTCGTCGCCGTAGGCAGTGGCGTGAGCAGCGTTAGCTCGATTGAGAGCCTCCATTACAACGGGATGCACTGTGGCGTTGTTGTCACTGGCGAAGCGATGTTCCGGGGCAGGGGGAATTACTGGCGAACTCATCTTGCGAGTCTGCCGAAATAAATCAAGATGCGCGCAGTTCACCTCAAATGAATCCATTCTGTGGAATAATTTCGTCATGACGAAATTGACCACAGGGGTACGGGGGCGGGCAGTTGATGGTCCGCGATGTCGTTGGTGTCGCCGGGTTCTGCCCGAGCAATCTGGGGCTGGGCGTAAGAGGGTCTTTTGCTCTCAACCATGTCGGCAATGGGATTGGGTGGCTCGCCAACGAGCTCGTGAATTGAAAATCAGCGAGGATGAATTGGTCATTGCTCGGGCGGTGATTGATTCGCTATATGACGATCTCTATGTTTTGGCTTGTGCGGTTGATGACACAGAGCGTGAACTCAAGGCCGGCAAGCCGACGGTTCGCAGTATGACTGAGACTTTGGAGTGGATGATGGAGGCGGCGAGGCCGTTGCGGGATCGAACATTGACACCTCAAGCCGAGTAAATCATCCCGATAACTTCGCCCATAATATTCGTTATGACACATACAACTGGGAAAAGGTAAAACCGCTTCGGATCGGATATCCCCTGCTTATGGCTCAGTTGACGTCAATGAGGTCAACGATGAATATCAAAGTTTCGTTACCTTTGATCACTCCACCTGCACCTCGGCTGCCATAACCAAGTTCTGGCGGAATCGTCAACTGGCGGCGACCGCCAACTTTCATTCCGGCCACACCTCGATCCCAACCGCCAATGACTTCGCTGGCTCCGAGGCGAAATGAGAAGGTCTCATGTCGATCCCACGAGGCATCGAATTCTTTTCCGGTGCTCCAAGCGACGCCGACATAATGCATCACTGGACGACAACCTGATGTTGCCTCTTTGCCACTGCCGACAGTGATGTCATCGATGATCAAAGAGGTCGGTGGATCACCGGCTGGGACGGTGATAGTTGGCTTTGTTAGTTCAGAGGACATGTCGTTGATGCTATTGGGTGGGGGTCTTTTTGGGACGCATATATGTCCCTTGAGCGACCGCTACGGGCTTGGACTCGTCGTCGGTATAGGCCACAACAGAACCAACAATGGAACGTGATCCAATGCTGTTGAGGGTGGCCCGAGCACGGAGTACCTCTCCCCTTGCGGGACGGAGAAAGCGAATCGACATTTCGCTGGTGAGTGTCATTGGCTCCATTCCCGTTGCGGAGAGGGCCGCATAAAAAAGGGCAGCATCACAGATGCTGAAGACTGTTGGTCCACTAATAATTTTTCCAGGTCGCAAGGAAGCGGCGCTTGGATACATCACCGCGACCGCCATAGCGAAACTCATCACTTCGCAAGCGTTTTGATTGCCACCAAATGCGCCGCCGATGAAGGCGTTCATTTCCTCGACAGAGACTAAAGATGGTGATGAATAATCGATCATTACTTAACCGTAGTCAAGGTACAGCTCTTTTTCTTGCCTAGAGTTCTAGATCGTGGATGCTGTCGCTCAAGAAGTTTTACGCCAGGTCGCCGAGATAGGTGCAAAGGACCTGAACTGGAAACAGGGTCGGGCTTTCTCACTCGCCTATTACGCGGGTGTCGATGTACAAGAGGTAGCGGATCAAGCTCTAGCAATGTACGCCTCAACTAACGGATTGAACGCAGACGCTTTCCCGAGTCTGAAAAAGTTTCAGAGTGAAGTCGTGCAGATGGTAAGTGCTTGGGTGCATGGTGGAGATCAAGCTGCTGGATTCATGACCAGTGGTGGCACCGAAAGCATTCTCTTGGCTGTTAAAGGTGCTCGTGAGCGAGGACGTCGGGAAAAAGGAATCACCACTCCAAATGTTGTGTTACCGACATCGGCGCATGCTGCTTTCGAAAAAGCCTGTTACTACTTTGGCTTGGAGAGCAGGCGAGTTGCGGTTGATGGACAGTGGCGCGCCGATGTCACAGCGATGCGTTCCGCTATTGATAGCAATACGGTTTTGTTGGTCGGTTCGGCTCCGCAGTATCCGCAAGGTGTCATTGACCCAATCGGAGAGATCGCTGCTCTTGGATTAAGTATGGACATCAATGTTCATGTTGACGCCTGCATGGGCGGCGTGACTCTCCCCTTCTTGGAACGTCTAGGTGTACCGATTACACCTTGGGATTTCCGCGTCGATGGCGTGACGAGTATTTCTGTTGATCTTCACAAATACGGTTACACCGCAAAGGGCGCTTCAGTAATTTTGCACCGTAGTAAAAAACTCCGCTCGTACCAAACCTTCGTGACTGACAACTGGCTAGGTGGCTTTTACGGATCTTCTGGTGTGCTGGGGACAAAAAGCGGTGGTCCCATGGCTGCTGCTTGGGCAGTGATGAATTATCTCGGCGACGATGGATACTTGCGGCTCACCAAGGCTGCCTATGAAGCTTGCCAACAGTTAGCCGATGCCATCGAACAATTTCCTGAACTGCAATTGCGGGCCCGCCCAGACAGCACGTTGTTGTCCTTCGGAGCGCGAGAAACACATGATGATTCGCGCCCGATATTTGATATTTACGCTGTAGCTGATCTTCTCGCCCAACGCGGTTGGTATGTCGACAAACAGTCCCCTCCTGCGTCGCTGCATTGCACGGTTAATGCCGTTCATGGTGCCGTGATTGAAGAGTTCCTCGTTGACCTGCGTTGGGCAGTTGACGAGGTTGTGAAGAATCATTCACAAGGCGAGCGTGGTTCGTACGGCACGATCGAATAGATCCTTATGTGACAGTATTTCTCCATGAGTCTTCGCTTTGGAATCTTCATGCCGCCGATGCACAAGACGGGTGTGAACCCGACGTTGGCTCTGCATCGTGATCTGCAACTTCTGGAACATCTAGACAAACTGGGTTACCACGAAGCATGGATTGGCGAACACCATTCTGCTGGATCTGAACTCATCGCCTCACCCGAGGTCATGATTGCAGCGGCGGCCGAGCGAACCAAACACATCAAACTTGGTACTGGCGTGAACTCACTCCCCTACCACCATCCATTTATGCTCGCTGATCGAATCGTGATGCTGGATCATCTCACGCGCGGTCGAATGATGTTTGGCGCGGGCCCTGGACAGCTGACATCGGATGCGCAGATGATGGGAATTGATCCGATGACACAGAGACCCCGCATGGAGCAGTCGCTCGATGTCATGATGCGGCTCTTTCGTGGAGAAACAGTCACAGAAAAGACAGATTGGTTTACCTGCAATGAGGCCGTTCTTCAAGTCAAGCCTTATAGCGATTTTGATATTGCGGTTGCTTCATCAATTTCTCCCTCTGGTTCAAAATTGGCAGGCAAATACGGTGTTGGGCTGATTTCGATTGCCGCCACCGAACCGGCAGCTTTTCAAATGCTGGATTACAACTTGAAAGTTTGGGAAGAGGAAGCGACGCTTCACGGTCATGTCGTTGATCGTTCGAAGGCTCGCCTCATGGGGCCGATGCATATCGCCGAAACAGTTGAGCAGGCTAAAGAAAATTGCCGCTATGGATTGCAATGGGTTTGGGACTACTTGAGTCACATCATTCCTGTGGGTGATCCCAATGGTCCTCCCCCACCGACTGACATTGATGAGTTCGTGGATCAAGCCAATGAGTCAGGGCGTATGGTGATCGGTACCCCAGAAATGGCGATCGCTCAGATTGAACGCCTACAAGAAAAGACTGGTGGATTTGGTTGTTACCTTTTCCTTGGTGCCGACCTTGCGGATTGGCATCAGACATTACGAAGTTACGAACTATTCGCCGAGCAAGTCATGCCGCACTTCACTGGTCAATTAGCCGGCCCTCAAGCCAGTTACGACAAGGTCGTTGGTGCTGGAAGTCGTTGGGTCGATGCGACTTTGGGTGCGCAGATGACGGCAATCGCCGACTATGAAGCAATGAAGGCTGCCCGTTCCTGATTCGGTGGATCACGAAAATAAAATGGTGTGCACTTCGGTGACTAATTTGTGTAACTCATTTTGCTCATCTGGTGTGAGAACGCTGAGATGGTGAGCCATCAAAACATTCGTTAAATTCTCGGCTGCTGTGAAGTCGTGGTGCAGGTGCTCGACATCTTCGTAGGGACCAGACCAACCGAAACGCTCGGCCGTTTCAGACCCATTATTTTTTGGGTTGGCGAGCAACGCTTGAAGCGGCGTGACACCATGAGCGACGACAGCCGTGATGTGCACGCTGCCCCGAAGTTCGCGCAAAACATTGAGCAATTGATAGCAACGACCTAGTGGGTCACTCACCCGAGCCTGACTTTGCCAGCCGGCGAATAAACTCAAGCCCGCTAATTCGGCTCCGTCAACCACGGCAGTCACGAGTTCGACGAGGCGTTCGGCTTGAGCAAATGCACCCAATCTGGAGCGTCCCCAATCAGCGCATGCCAAGGCATAGCGATCAGCGCCCGCACGGGCTCCTTCAAC
>CAMAYS010000083.1:0-8824 GCA_945862545.1 Bifidobacterium breve
AAACTCAAGCCCGCTAATTCGGCTCCGTCAACCACGGCAGTCACGAGTTCGACGAGGCGTTCGGCTTGAGCAAATGCACCCAATCTGGAGCGTCCCCAATCAGCGCATGCCAAGGCATAGCGATCAGCGCCCGCACGGGCTCCTTCAACCCCTATGCCAGCGTCCCAAAGAGAGCGCACCAATGATGGAGCGAAAAAAGCAAAACCGCTGATTACTACCGAGGCATCAACATCTCCGAGTACACCTCCGCGTCCCACGACATAGTACGAAAATCCACCTGGATACCCTGCTTGCTTACCGGGAGTCAATGTGTCGGGATGAAGCATGAAAGCTCCTCCAATGGCACCCACTGATTGGCCCAAGAGTTTGGCGAGTTGTAGGTCACCAGGTTCACGGTCGGGAGAGTTGGTGATCACTGGCACATAAACATTCTAAGAGGTGTGCGCTTCCTGACGCTCAGACGAACTAAGGTCATCTTGTCGTTAACCCCGACCGGAAGAGTTGCAGTGCAGCCAGCACCGTAACGCCGAAGGAGCAACCTCCCCGGAATCTCTCAGGCACACGGACCGGACGGGTGAGACAACGCTGGAAAGTAGATCTGTCATTTGGATCTCACCGACGGGGAAAGGTTGATGTCACACAGACATCAATTGAAGCTCTCAGGTCTGCCCTAGGCAGAGAGACAGCGGGGGAAGCACAGGAAATTCAATATCTGGAGGCTTCTATGACCCGTTATTCCCTTGATGATTTGTTTGAACGTGATGCGTTCACGCGTCGCCACATCGGTACCTTGGTGCCCGACGATTTGGTCGAGATGTTGGCCACGATTGGTGTTTCTTCGCTTGGCGAATTGATCGACAAAACAGTGCCTGAAACGATTCGCTTACGGGGCGACTTGAATCTCCCCGAACCGATGGCGGAGCATGATGTGACTCGCGAACTGAAGCGCATCGCAAACCTCAATCGGCCTCGACGGAGCATGATTGGTATGGGCTATACAGGCACCATCACTCCCCCAGTCATTCGGCGTAACGTTCTAGAGAATCCAGCCTGGTACACCTCGTACACTCCGTATCAGCCCGAAATAAGTCAGGGTCGCCTGGAATCATTGTTGAATTTTCAGACGATGGTGTGTGACCTCACTGGTTTGCCCATCGCAAACGCCTCGTTATTGGATGAGGCGACGGCCGCTGCTGAAGCAATGACCATGGCGCGTCGTGTGAGCAAGGTAGCCAGCAACAAGTTTTTTGCCCACCGCGACACACATCCCCAAACCTTGGCGGTGATGGCCACTCGAGCCGAACCTTTGGGCATCGATTTGATGATCGGTGATGAGAGTTCACTCGTTCCAGGCGAAGTCTTCGGAGCGCTATTTTCATATCCCTCGTCAACCGGTTGTGTAGGCGATTGGTCTGAGACGATCAGCGCAGTCAAGGCACTCGGAGGAATCACGGTCGTCGTTACTGATCTTTTAGCCTGCGTCCTTTTAACATCGCCAGGTGAGTTGGGTGCTGACATCGCGGTGGGATCAGCGCAGCGGTTTGGGGTCCCTATGGCTTTTGGCGGCCCCCACGCAGCGTTCATGGCCACAACGCAAGCGTATGCCAGAAGTTTGCCAGGTCGCCTTGTTGGCGTGAGCACAGACACTGCTGGACGACCGGCATTACGCCTTGCGCTGCAGACTCGTGAACAACATATTCGACGCGAAAAAGCAACGAGTAACATCTGCACCGCTCAAGCACTCTTGGCGAATATCGCTGGTTTTTATGCGGTGTGGCATGGAGCTGAGGGACTACAACGCATAGCTCAGCGTGTGAATCGATTGGCATCCATCACGGCCGCAGGTTTACTCAGTCGTGGACTTGAGTTGCGCCACACGACGTGGTTTGACACCTTGGCGGTCAATCTCCCCTCTGGTTCCAAGCAGGTCCTGCAAAAGGCTCGTGATCTGAACATTGATCTGCGAATGATTGACGAGTTGACGGTGGGGCTTACTTTTGATGAGACATCCACTTTGGAATTAGTGAGCGATATCTGGGAAGCATTTGGTCTGAACGACATGGCCACTCCCGATTCGTACGACGGTCAAGCACAAGGAATGAGCCCGACTTCATTGCGCACTGATGAGATACTGACAGCAAGAGTTTTTCATAACTGCCAGACCGAGCACGAAATGCTGCGTTATCTGCGACGCTTAGCCGATAAAGATTTAGCTCTGGATCGAACGATGATTCCACTTGGGTCGTGCACCATGAAACTCAACGCTACGACACAAATGGAACCCATCACTTGGCCCCAGTTCGCCGATGTCCACCCCTTTTGTCCAGTTGCTGAAGTCGAGGGATATCTTCAACTGATTCACGAATTGGAATCCATGTTGGTGGCCGTGACTGGTTATGACGCCGTCAGTTTGCAACCGAACGCGGGAAGTCAAGGCGAATTAGCCGGCCTCTTGGCGATCCGTGCCTACCATCGCAGTCGCGGTGATGAGGGCCGAACAGTTTGTCTGATTCCGTCAAGTGCACATGGCACAAATGCTGCTAGTGCGGTGATGGCGGGAATGTCAGTGGTCGTTATCAATTGTGATGACAGCGGAAATGTTGATCTTGAAGATTTACAACGCAAAGTTGACACTGCTGGTTCTGCACTGGCAGCAATCATGGTGACATATCCATCAACGCACGGAGTCTTTGAAGACGGCATCACAGAAGTGTGTCGGATCATTCACGATGCAGGTGGACAGGTGTATGTTGACGGCGCAAATCTTAATGCCCTTGTTGGTCTCGCCCAACCAGGTGTCTTTGGCGCTGACGTGAGTCATCTAAATTTGCATAAAACTTTTTGTATTCCGCACGGCGGTGGAGGTCCAGGTGTCGGACCTGTGGCAGTACGCCAACATCTAGCTCCATTCCTGCCGGGCGATCCTTTGGCCCCCATTGGTTCGCAAGCGGTCGGACCAGTGTCGGCATCCAAGTTTGGATCAGCAGGAATTCTGCCGATCTCTTGGGCCTACATCCGTTTGATGGGCGCCCAAGGCGTGCGCTTAGCCACGGAAATGGCGATCCTCAATGCCAACTATGTAGCCCGACGTCTTGATGCCCATTTCCCAGTTCTGTACACCGGAACGTATGGCTTTATTGCCCATGAGTGCATTATTGACTTACGTGGGATTACCAAAGACTTTGGAGTCACAGTGGATGATGTGGCGAAGCGCCTGATGGATCACGGATTCCATGCACCGACGATGAGTTTTCCAGTCTCAGGTACGTTGATGATTGAGCCGACGGAGAGCGAGACCAAGGCAGAGTTAGATCGTTTCTGTGATGCCATGGTTGCGATTCGTGCGGAAATCGATCAGATAGCAGACGGCACTATTGCTGTAGAAGACAGTCCGTTGCGCCATGCGCCCCATACCGTGGCGGATTTAGTTGGTGATTGGGATCGCGTGTATCCACGCTCGCACGGCACACCAAGCCTGTCGAGTTCAACGGGTTATCACGCCCCCGTCAGCCGTATTGACGCGGCCTTCGGGGATAGAAATCTGATGTGTACTTGCGCTCCCCTTGAGGCCTATGCCGAAGTGTGACTGAATCCAAGTCGAAAAAGGTTGTGGAATCGGTAGTTTGGGCTCGTGACCGATGAACAAAATGAATCAAACCAGACTAAGTCCAATCCTGGTGTTGGCGATTTTCTTGGGATGTTGGGTGGCGCCAACCCGATGATGGCCTTTGGGCGTGCTCTTGAAGGTGCAATGCAATTGTCTGGCGAAATAAAAAAATCTGTGTTGACCTTTAATGACACGCTCACCGAATTGAATAAGGTTGCTCGTCGAGTCAACGCAATTCTTGATGAGATTGAAGGACCGATCAAAGAGATCGTCCCTTTGGTTCAAGCTTCTGCCAAGCAAGCTAAGTCGACAATCAAAAAAGCAGATGGGGTCTTGACGCAGGTCAGCACTTTGCCTGCAGAGGTGACTAAGGCCATTGGCACATTGGGCGACTTGGCTACTCGGTTAGCTCCGCTGACACAGTTTGCGGAAACTGCAGGTGCGATGTTTGGGATGAAGCCTTCAGGTAACTGAAGTTATTTCTTCTGAATAAATGGCAGATTGACAATCTGCCCGCTGAGTGGCGTGCCACGCACATCAATAGTGACGATGTCTCCTACCTCAGTCGTCGGGTGTACGAATGCCAAAGCGATCCCATGTTCAAGTATCGGAGAGTAGTTTCCACTTGTCACACGGCCAATAATCTCATCGTTCATCAGTACTGCGCATTCTGCTCGAGGTGGTCTGCGCCCTTGGGTTGCGATACCGCGTAAAATCCGCGAAACACCTCGTTCCTTCTCATCGGCCAAGGCAGAGGAGCCACGAAACTCGCCCTTAGTCCACGAGACCACCCATTCAAGATTGGCCTGCAAGGAAGTAATGTTCGATCCCAGTTCGTGGCCATGTAGCGCCAATCCAGCCTCAAGGCGCAGAGTGTCGCGTGCACCGAGTCCTGCGGGTTGGACACCAGATTGAAGAATCGCTGCCCATAGGGCCGAAGCGTGGGCGTTTGGAATCGCAATTTCAATCCCCTGCTCTCCGGTATATCCAGTGCCTGCCACGGTGCACTCAATGCCATTCCACTCACATTTTGAGACTTTGAACTTGCCGACTTTGGAAGCCTCTGGAAAAAATGTGGAAACTTTCTCCAATGCTGCGGGGCCTTGTATCGCCAAGACAGCGCGTGATGAGGTGATGTCCTGACCTCCAATCGCTGCGATCACTTGATCAGTGTTGGACGCATTTGGCATCACATCAAAGACATCTTCACTGACCCACCAAACAATGATGTCGTCGAGTACAGATGCATTATGGGTGTCGAGCAGATGGGTGTATTGCGCTCGGCCTGGAGCGATCTTTTTGAGGTCATTGGTAAAAGCAAACTGCAACTGAGAAAACGCCTGCGCACCTTCCACGCGTACCGTACCCAAGTGAGAGACATCAAAGACGACTGCGTCTGTTCGACAAGCAAGATGTTCCGCAAGTGTCCCCTGTGGGTATTGCAGTGGCATGTCCCAGCCACCGAATGGCGTTAATCGTGCTCCAAGTTCTCGATGCTCTGCATCAAGGGGTGAGAATCTCACAGCTAACTAATTTTGCGAATGCGAATATCAGATGGTTGTGCGAGTTCCGGATAGAGCGCTACGAGTTGCCCATCTACTTCATTTTTTACTTGCGCCAGAGGAAGGAGGTTGAGCACTCCCTGTCCGCGGCGCACAACGTCTACCAATTCATCACCTTCACAGAGGAGAACTGATGAACCGCTAATCACCAAATGTGCTGACGTGATATCCGCCTGAGTATTCTGCGCGAGGTAATTAAATACCTCCCTGACTGATTCAAGTTTGATTCCTGCATCGAGAAGACTTTTCACCATGCGCAATTCAAGAAGATTGCGATAACTGTAATGACGGCGACTTCCACTGCCTGTTGCGTCTGTAATTGACGGGCGAACGAGATCTGTGCGAGCCCAATAATCAATTTGGCGGTAGGTGATGCCCACGATTTTGGAGGCTTGAGTTCCACTAAAGGTTGAGACTCTGGTATTCATCTTGCTCCAATAGTGAGTTCGGGAAAAGCACGAAAACAACCACTAGCGCTTTTCTTCTAGGATCAGGGTACGGCGGAACTTGACGAGCGTCAACGTTGACCGACGCAATCCTGCTTAGGGTTGAAAATCCTCAGGGTTGATGCTCTCAATGAAATCCCGAAACTCGTCTACGAGGTCGTCCGTTGAGGCCATATCGCCTTGCAGGCTGGCCTCGAGGTCATCGGGGTCAGAGTTTTCATCAACCGGTTCCTCAGCAGCAACGATCTTTCCAGCCACATCAAGTACCTCTGATTGGCAATAGATGGCGCAACCTGAGCGAACAGCGATGGCGATGGCGTCTGAGGGTCGGCTGGAGACAACGACTGATCCAGTACGTGATTGCAGATGAAGTTCTGCAAAAAAAGTGCCTTCGTTGACTTCGGTAATCACGACCCGCTCAAGAATGGCTCCTAATGCTCCGAGTAAGTTAACAATCAAGTCGTGGGTCAAAGGGCGAGGTGATTCTTTGCCCTCGCTTGCCCACTGAATGCTGCTGGCTTCGGGGGTGCCGATGTAAATCGGTAGCAGCCGTCTGAGACCTTCACGCTCGCGCAGAAAGAGCACGGGTATGTTCCCCGCTACATCAAGACGAACTCCGATCAATTCCATGGAAATCATCGTTGCTCCCCTGAGCGCGTATCTCGTAGCGTGCCAACAGCGCGTGCCACCAAAATAGCCCGAAGTCGGGCACCTAAATCGATGAGGTCATCAAGCAACTCATTTGATTCCTGACGAGATTCTGGGGAACGTCGACGGAGAAGCGGTAAGACGCGCTGTTCAAAGAGACCGGCCTCTCGCTCCGCAGCGGTTTTCCACGCCTTGAGGTGGCGAATATCGACGCCTACCTCCGTAAAAGCCCGTGCTACCTCGGCAATCGCCAAATCATGTTCGTCGTATAAAGCCTGAGAACCTGTTTGATGAGCCGTCACCATGTGAAACGATTCCAGTTCCGCCAGCACCACTTCTTGAAGATCAGATAACTGCAGTAATTCGGCCCGTGTGTATGTTGCCGGACGACCTACTGCGTCAGATGGATCAGGCAGTGCTGGTCGTGCCGACTTACGCGCCGTTTGTTGTGGAGTCACTTTGGCTGTTCTTGCGGCAGGGTGTTTGGCTACATCATGATTACTCGCATCTCCGGAGTCCGTAGATACATCTTGCTCAACAATCTCTTGCGCATTGCCGACGTTCTTCAGTCCTCGTGGCTGCGGTCGCTCGTTTTTGTTAGGTCGGATGCTGCCAGCGGGTGGAGTGTCAAGGCGATCTCTGATGATTCGCAAGGGCAGAAAGTGCTCTTTTTGTTCACCCAAGATAAAACGCAAACGCTCAACATCTTCATCGTAAAATTTTCGATAACCAGACGAGGTTCTTTCTGGAACAATCAAACCCTGGCTCTCGAGAAACCGAATCTTGGAAATAGATACATCGGGAAAATCTTCTAATAACAAACCGAGTACCTCACCTATTGAAAGGTATGGGCGCTCATTGACGGGATGGGTCGCCACGATTATTCAACAGGTCCAAGAAAAATCAAACGAAAACGACCAACGAGAATCTCATCACCTTGTTGTAAGACGACGCCATCGACGCGCTTCTGGTTGACGTAGGTGCCATTCATTGATCCAACGTCGCGCAGAACATACTCCGTTGACTGGCGTTCAATCTCGGCATGACGGCGCGAGACCGAAATATCATCTAGAGAAATTTCGCTCTCAGGATGTCGCCCAAGTTTTGTTAATGAAGCGTCCAAAACAAATCGCTGACCAGCCTGAGGCCCTGAGCGCACCATCAAGGTGCCGAAGTGTTGCGGCAAACTCTGAAGGTCGACTGAAGCATTATCTTGAGGTCCAAGTGCGTCTTGTAGGGAGTCAACTTTGGCAATGACCACAGTCTTGTCGCCATCTACTTCGAGTGCCCCGCCACATGAACTGCAAAAGAAAGCATCACCAATATTGCGATGTCCACATTTCTGACAAAAGACTGACATGCCCTTTAGCCTGCCACAAAAATTGCATAGGCGTCGCCAGTCATGAGGTGAGAGGTGTCTGCATCAGGTGTAATTTCCAGTTCGCAGATCCAACCTTGGCCGTAGGGATCCGAGTTCACTAGCCCTGGATCAGCATCCAAGGCTTCGTTCACGGCCACCACTACCCCGCCAAGGGGTGCGTAGATGTCAGAGACAGACTTCGTGCTCTCCACCTCACTGAAGGAATCGCCTGCACCAAGTTTTTGCCCGAGAGTGGCTGGTTGGACGAAGACAACGTCACCAAGAGCGTCTTGTGCGAAATCCGTGATGCCGATTCGGGCGATCAATCCTGTGATCAGCACCCACTCGTGGTCAGTCGAGAAAAGGAGATCGGAAGTGCTCATGGGTTCAATCTAGTGCTCAACGCCTTGCCAGTAAGAAAGCAAGCGCGAGATCCCTGACTGAAGGCTAAGCCCGCCCCCGAGCCAAACTGGAACGGATTGTCGGTAGATAAACAATGGCGGTGTAGTAACTCAGGAGGAGACCAATCGGTCCAGCAATCCATGCTGAGATGGTAAAGAATAAGTGGATGCCAATGCCGCTCTCACCGAGAACGAAGGCCGGGAAAACCCCCATTAAAAGAAATGTTGCCCATTTGCCTAAATAGGTGACATCAAATCTTTCCATAGAGAAAAAAAGAGTCAAGATCGCAATTGTCCCGCCAAAGAGAACCTCTCTAATGAGAACCAAGATGCAAAACCATCGTGGCGCCGAACCGTCGATCATGATTGCCGTCAATCCGACAATGAACAACAGGCGGTCCGCCGTGGGATCGAACATTTTCCCGAATTCGCTGACCTGATTGAATCTCCGGGCGACCCAACCGTCCACCCAATCGGTTCCACCAAGCGCCAGCAAGAGCCAACCGGCGCTGGCACGATCATCGCGTCCAAGCAATAACCACAAAAATATTGGGAGGCAGGCAAGTCGAATCAAGGTAATGAGATTGGGCCATGTCCACACACCCCACTCACGCCGACCTGGGGCAACGGCGCTTGGAGAGATGAGTTCTGAGGGGTCACTCGATGACTGCTCAACCATAATCAGCACCTTACCGCGTGCTCTAGTGTCGTCTTATGAACTCAGGAACTTTGGATGGTCAGGTCGTTGTTGTCACGGGTGGAGGTTCGGGGATGGGGGCAGCTTTTGCCCGTCGGCTCGC
>CAMAYS010000084.1:0-8718 GCA_945862545.1 Bifidobacterium breve
TGAGAGCTTTATTGCCAAGCGAAGACGGGCTGTTCGAGATGATCCACACGCTCGTTAATACGACCCTCGAGAGCGACCCAACGCATTTGTAAAAGCACTGCTCCGGTCGGGGCATGAATCAAGTCACCGCTGAGTGGTATTTGAACGACTGGACGCTCACTCTCAGGAATTGTGACGAATCTTGGTGAGTCGCTACGACAGAGTTCGCGTAATCCGATGCGATACACATGAGCAACTTCGTTGGGGTCAGGTGTTATTGACATATTTTCACCCGCCCAGATCACAACGGGAGTCATGACAAAGCCTGATCTCGTGGTGTAATCATCAAGGAGACCAAGCACATTGTGATGAGTGAGACGAAGGCCGAGTTCTTCATCTAATTCGCGTAAGGCAGCATCTATTGGCGTCTCGCCGTCATCTAATTTTCCACCAGGCAGAGCCCACTGACCAGCGTGGCGATTCATTCGCGCTGCTCTACGACAGAGCAAGAAGGAAGCACCTCCGGATACCCCTCGCATTCGACCGTCTAAACCAGTGATGTCGCCGGGCACGCCGCGCATGGGATTCTCGGATGGTTCAAACGGGTCATGATCGTCGTCTGCTTGGCTATCAATAATCACAATCGCTACAGCCGCATGACGCAGACCCTCAAGCGATTGGGTACTCCGTTGGTGAGCCGCAAGATTGGTGGTGATTTGCTCACGTAGATTGTCATCGAAAGAAAACACGATGTCCTAACTGCTGATGAGATGGCTGAGTCGTTGGAGTCCATCCCAAACATCAGTGAAGCGTGTTGTCAATGGGCTGAGTCCCAGGCGCACGATGTCAGGTGGACGAACATCAGCCAAAACCTTGTGATGCGTGGCAAGGTCAGCCACAAGTTCTTTTGCCCGCGGATGAGAAATAGCGATGTGACAACCGCGTCGTTGTGGGTCACGAGGGGTTGATGTTGTGAGCCCAAAATGATCAACAACCTGCATTGCAAATGCTGTCAGGGCTTGACCTTTGGCTGCGATGTGTTTCATTCCGACGCGCTCTGAGAGTGCGATGCCTTCTTCGGCTGCTATCAGACTGAGTATGTGCGGAGTTCCTAAAAGGACGCGCCGAATATCATCGTGGGGGGCGAAGGGCATTTCCATGTCGAACTGATCTTTTTGCGCGAACCAGCCTTTGATGGGCTGCTGTATTTGCGAGTGTAAGTTTTCTGAGACATAGGTCCATGCAGGTGCACCGGGGCCACCATTGAGGAATTTGTAGGTGCAACCCACGGCAAGTTCAACGCCGAGATCATGAACATCAAACTCAATGGCCCCCGCTGTATGTGAGAGATCCCACAACACCAATGCGCCAGCTTCTGTCGCCAAAGATGTAAACCCTTTGACATCGCAAATTTCGGCAGTGCGATAATCAATCACACTGCGAACGACGACGGCAACATCGTGGAGGTCAATACCGGGTTCTAATGGGCGGACAGTCAGGCCGAGATCGTGAGCGATACCTTCAACGACGTAACGGTCGGTTGGAAATTCGTCTGCTGCGACAGCGAGAACTTTGCGGTCAGGGCGAAGCGCTAGTGCAATGTGGACACCTTGGTAAAGATTGAGCGTCGTGCTGTCGTGCACAGCGACCTCGCCCGACAAGGAACCGATGATCGCCCCCATTCGATTGCCCACCACACGCGGCATGTCCAGCCAATGATCCCAACTACTGATGAGATCGCCAGCCCATTCATTTTCAACAACTTGTTTAAGGCGCGCCACAGTGGCTTTGGGCGTACGACCAAGAGAGTTGCCATCAAGGTAAACAAGATCATTATCGGGAATGACGAACTCATCGCGGACGGACGCCAGAGGGTCATCTCGATCTAGACGTTCTGCTTCTTGGCGACTACTCACACTCCTAGTCTGCCTGAAAGAGTCTCAGGAGGTGATGGTGAAGGAAGTCCCACATTCGTGAAGAGGTGTCCCCCCAAAAACACCCGTTGCGCCTAACTCTGACCCCCAATGACAGCCTTTTGAGCGACTACGGTGGAGATGTGATTCTTTCTGACCGCTCCCTCAGGGAGGCGATAGCAGCAGGCCGAATAGTGATTGAACCCTTTGCCGATGGGCTCATTCAGCCTTCGTCAATTGATGTCAGGGTGTCCAACCTGTTCAGCGTCTTTCGCAATCACACGGCTGGGATCATTGATGTCAAGAAAGACATGACAGGGCTGAATGAACTGGTGGAGATTCCACAAGATGGGGTGTTTATGTTGCATCCGGGGGAGTTTGTCCTTGGGTCAACACTTGAGCGCATTGCCGTACCGAATGATTTGGTCGCGCGTATTGAGGGTAAGAGTTCACTCGGTCGCCTTGGTCTCTTGATCCATTCGACAGCAGGTTTCATTGATGCAGGTTTTGATGGGCACATCACATTAGAACTGGCCAATGTCGCCAGTTTGCCGATCACTCTTTATCCGGGTATGAAGATCGGCCAAGTGAGTTTTATGACAATGACGACACCCGCCGACAAGCCATACGGTTCGGGCGCCAGCGGTTCGAAGTACCACGGTCAAAGGGGTCCAACTCCTAGCCGTTACTTCGAAAACTTTCGCGATTGATTCATCCGAACATTAAGGAAAAAATGTCTGAAACAGTGAAGGGCGTCATCGCTCGCGGCAAGGGTTTGCCAGTTGAACTCGTAGATATCAAGGTTCCCAAACCAGGACCCGGCGAAGCTCGAGTGCGAGTTCAAGCCTGCGGCGTGTGCCACACCGACCTTCACTATCGCGAAGGTGGAATCAACGATGATTTCCCTTTCTTACTGGGCCATGAAGCAGCCGGTGTTGTCGAGTCGATTGGTGACAATGTCACCAATGTGAAGCCTGGAGACTTTGTTGTACTGAACTGGCGAGCGGTCTGCGGGAATTGCCGGTCGTGTTTGCGCGGTAAACCGAATTTATGTTTCAGCACTTTCAACGCAACGCAGAAAATGACATTGCTTGATGGGACTCCGCTCGCTCCTGCATTAGGGATTGGAGCGTTTGCCGAGATGACCTTGGTCGCTGCGGGCCAATGCACATTGGTGAATCCATTGGTTTCTCCAGCCGTTGCAGGATTGCTCGGTTGTGGAGTCATGGCTGGTATCGGTGCATCAATGTTGACAGGCGAAGTGCAGCGCGGTAGCAGCGTCGCAGTCTTTGGTTGTGGCGGAGTCGGTAATGCCGCGATTGCGGGCGCACGTCTTGCCGGTGCGACAACGATTGTCGCCATCGATCTTGAAGATCGTAAACTTGAGTGGGCGCGTCAATTCGGCGCAACGCATATTGTCAATGCGCGAACCACCGAACCGATTGCTGCAGTGAAGGCGGCAACGAATGGTTTAGGTGCCGATGTGTGTATTGAAGCAGTTGGTCACCCCGAAGTTTTACGCCAAGCTTTTTATGCACGCGATCTTGCCGGCACAGTTGTACAGGTTGGAGTTCCGACTCCCGATATGGTGATGCCAAATATCCCGATGATTGATTTCTTTGGTCATGGTGGTGCGTTGAAACCGAGTTGGTATGGCGATTGCTTGCCAAGTCGTGACTTCCCGCTATTGATCGACTTGCATCTTCAAGGCCGTTTACCACTTGAAGATTTTGTGACTGAGACCATTGGTCTTTCGGAAATTGAGCAGGCATTTCATCGCATGGAGCGTGGCGAAGTCTTAAGAAGTGTGGTTTTGCTTTGATTGAATTGGTCAACACTTCTGGAGTATTCGCGCTTGATGGCGGCGAATGGGAAGTCACCAACAATATTTGGCTGGTCGGCAACGATCGCGAAGTCATTGTGATTGATGCAGCACACGATGCCGCCCCGATTGTCGAAGCGATTCATGGTCGGCGGGTGAAAGCAATTGCTTTGACTCACGGCCACAATGATCACATCAATGCTGCTATGGCTTTACAGGACGTAGTTGATGCGCCAATTCTGTTGCACCCAGATGACCTCATGTTGTGGCAAGTTGTCTATCCGGATTCGCAACCCGACGGATCGTTGACGCACGGTGGAATCTTGAAAGTTGCCGCCACTGATATTGGCGTCATTCATACTCCAGGGCATTCACCGGGCGGATGTTGCTTCCATGTCGTTGGGGCTACTATCGATGGCGGAGATGCAGTCTTCAGTGGAGACACTCTCTTTTGTGGAGGACCAGGGGCGACGGGTCGAAGCCATAGCGATTACGACACGATCGTGGCTTCGATTCGGCGCAAGTTGTTCGGTTTACCTGCCGAGACAATTGTCCATACCGGTCACGGAGATAGCACCACTATCGGTGCTGAACTAGCCGCATTGGGACTTGCATAAGAAACTTTTGTTTAGGGGAACTTTCTAGCGGTTCAATACCGTCTGAATATGGTGAAAACAAAATTTCCTATCCCAGTTGCAGTCGTCGTGTTGTTACTCACTGGTTGCTCATCAAACGAGTCATCACCCAATTCAACACTTGATGGCTCAAAGAACCCAGACTCGTCAAAAACTGAGATTTCAACATATGCGGGCTTTGATGACTGCGCTGCAGTTCTCGATTGGACGAAGGCTGAAATGTTGAAACGTGTTGGACCCTACGGGCTTGAGACCTATCCCTATATGTACGAAAATTGGAGATCAAATGGGTTTGAAGGCGATATGGCTGCCCCAACTGAAGCTCCTGCAACGGACTCATCATCAGGTGCTGACTTTGCCCCACTTCCGGGCACATCAACCACAAACACGCAAGAAACAAATGTCGATGAAGGTGACATCGTTGAGACTGATGGGCGTTTCGTTTACAGCATTATTGATCATCGCATTCGCAGTGTCGATCTTGACAACTCAGAGTTATTGAGCGAAATTGATTTGCCTCAAGGCGATTCGCAAATGGTCCTCTCCGGTAATCAACTTTTGGTAGCGACGATGACGTGGGATAGCACGGCGGACACAATCATTTCCAATTTTGATGTTAGCGATGGTGTGCTGACTTTGAATCGGCGTGATCACCTAGAGGGCTCGCTGGTATCGGTGCGCGCCGTAAACGGCCGAGTTCACGTTGTCATGAACAGTTCATTTATGCATCGAGTTGATTTTGTTAGTCCTCGTGATGGTTCGGAGGATTCACTTGATGCTGCAGAAAAACGCAATATTGAAGTAGTGAATGCTCTTGCTGTTGAAGATTTTGTGCCACGAACATTTGAAGAAGGCCCAAAGGGAACTTGGGGTACAAAGTCAACGGCCATTGATTGTACGAATTTGGGTCATCCTTCAAGTTTCAGTGGTTGGGGGGTGACTTGGGTTGCAACATTTGATTTGAGTTCTCCAGCAGTGGCACCTATCGGAACAATCGGCATATTGGCTCAATCGACGAGCACCTACACTTCAACAGCGAGTATGTATATCTCTACGACTCGTTGGGATGATTCGGTGTATAAGGATTTTGTATCGACTCGTCAAGAGTCGCCGTACACAGACATTCATGCTTTCTCATTCAGCGCTGATGCGTCAGAGTTAACTTATGTTGCTTCAGGACGTGTCATCGGGACTCTGCTTAATTCATATTCGATGTCTGAATATGACGGCGCGCTGCGTGTAGCGACAACATCTTTCGATGACGACTTTGGTGGCGGCCAAGACAATGGCGTGCATATCCTAAAAGTGGACGGATCAAAGCTCAATGAAATAGGCGCGGTTAACGGTATGGGGCGTGGCGAGACAATCCAAGGAGTTCGTTTTGACGGACCGCGTGGTTATGTTGTGACATTCAGGCAAGTTGATCCGTTGTATGTTCTTGACCTCTCCGACCCGACTTCGCCTGAACTTGTTGGTGAACTGAAAGTGCCCGGCTACTCGACATATCTCAAGCCAATTGATGGCGACCGAGTGATCACTGTTGGAATGTCTGGTACGGAGACTGGTCAGATAACTGGAGCCCAGGTTGCTGTTTTCGACGTCTCCGATCCGAGTAATCCAGTACAAGTCGCAACTGCCGAGATTGCGCAATGGAGTGAAGCAACCTCTGACCCGCACGCATTTTTGTGGTGGCCAGAGACTGGACAGATTGTTGTCCCGAAGGAACTGGTGTGTGAGCGATTCGGCGGATCTGGATGTGAGTCAGCAGTGGTGCTCAAACTCGAGGGCAGCACACTGACCGAGCAAGGTCGCCTCTTTCAGTGGTTCCCTATTCGTCGAGCAGTCATTGCACAGAATCAACTGGTCACCGTCAGTGCTGGTGGAACGATGGTGAATCAACTGTCTGATTTATCGGAGATCACCGATATTCGATTTGATATCCCTGGAACCGATGCAGAGGACAATCTCCCTTGATTCAGTCCGTACACTGCAGGTCATGACTGGGCCATTGCAACTAACTTTTGTGACTTCGGCGGTTGACGCCAAGACGCTCCCGAATTCCCCTGCTGAAGTTGCCGTAGTCGGACGCTCAAATGTGGGTAAGTCCTCGTTGATTAATGCCCTCGCCAATCACAAACAGTTGGCACGTGTGTCTAAGACCCCGGGCCGTACACAACTCATCAACCTTTTCTCAATGCCAAATGGCAGCACCTTGGTTGACTTGCCGGGTTATGGCTATGCCGCCGTCCCGGGACGAATTAAACAAGGTTGGCAAAAAATGATTGAGGGTTATTTGCTCGACCGCGAAGAGTTGGTCAATGTCTTTGTTCTTGTTGACGGAGAAATCGGTCCCACAAAACTTGATGTACAGATGTTGACGTGGTTGCGTGCGAGCGAGATCCCGCACACCGTCGTGGCCACGAAACACGACAAGGTGAAATCAGCAAAAAGGGCGACGCGCAAGAAAGATCTTGCTGCTGGATGCATGTTGGAGCCAGGCGACATTGTGTGGGTCAGCGCCAGTAAAGGTGTAGGCATTGAGCAACTGCGATCTTTGGTGTACAGCCACCTAACCCTCTAAGGAGTTAACGACCCAGAAGTGGGGTTGGGGGATTGGCTAATAGGCGTTCGCCGTTTTCAATGGCTTCCAACAAGTGGATTGAAATGTCCGCCACCTTAACTTGATCTTCTTCAACGCCAGCACCCTTGACTCCGTCATCGAGCATGATGTAGCAGAAAGGACAGGCCGTCGCCACTCGACTAGCACCCGTGCTAATTGCCTCACGAGCGCGCTCATCGTTGACCTTGGTGCCGATGGTCTCTTCCATCCACATCCGTGCGCCACCCGCACCACAGCACATTCCAGTAGTGCCATTGCGTTGCATCTCGACCACTTCAATGCCCTTGATTGAAGCCACAACTTTACGCGGGGCTAAATACACATCATTATGTCGACCGAGGTAGCACGAGTCGTGATACGTAATGCGCTCTTCAAGTGTTGCGTTACTGACGTCAAGTTGTCCACTATCAATGAGTTGTTCCAGCAACTGGGTGTGGTGAATGACTTCATATTTTCCACCGAGTTGTGGGTACTCATTAGCCAAAGTATTGAAACAATGTGGACATTGGGTGATGATCTTCTTGACACCCATACCGTTGAGCATGTCAACATTGGGCATTGCCAGCATCTGGAATAAGTACTCGTTACCCGAACGCCGCGCCGAGTCTCCCGTGCACATTTCACTTGGCCCCAAGATTGCGACGTCAATGCCTGCACGCTTGAGAAGTTTGGCCATTGATTGCGTGACCTTTTTATTCTTGTCGTCAAACGAACCGGCGCAGCCCACCCAATAGAGGTACTCATGAGACAACACTTCACCCGGGTCAACGATGTCAACATCGAGGCCTTGAGCCCAATCACCGCGTTCGGCCTGATTCATACCCCAAGGGTTTCCTTGGTTTTCCATGGCCCGATAGGCATTTCCTAACTCAGGCGGGAAGTTGCTTTCCATCAATGTGAGATAGCGACGCATATCAAGAATCTTGTCGAGAATCTCAATGTTGACTGGGCAAATTTCATCACAGGCTTTGCAGGATGTGCACGCCCAAATCTCTTCGGAACTAATCCGCTCAAACAGCGAATTCGAACTAATGGTGATTTCAACATCGGTGCCGATTGGTGGAGTGACTCGTCCACCAGGAGCATGCGAAGCAGTGGCTGCCATGACTTCGCCAGTCTTGAGAACAATCTCGCGTGGGTCAAGCGGTTTACCCGTGGCATGCGCTGGGCACACACTGGTGCATCGTCCGCACATCGTGCAGGCGTCGGTGTCAAGTAACTGCTTCCATGTGAAATCTTCAACAACTGAAGCACCGAATGATTCAAGCGAGGTCTCGGTGAGGTTCGGCATGGCCTTCATTGCGCCCTTGGGACGATCACGATCTTTGAGATACATATTCAGCGGGGATGTGAAGATATGTCGCAACATTGTGATTGGCAAAATTGCCAAGAAAGCCACAAAGGTAAGCACATGAAAAATCCACCAACCTTGATGCCATAACTCGAGAGTGCGCGGTGTCAGACCATCCACCATGGATGCCAATGGGTAACCGATGAAGGACCACTTTTCGTGATCCATATTTTCGCCACGTGCAGAACTTTGGGCGATGCGGAACATTTCGGCGCCGAAACCGGACACTCCGATCGCTAACAAGACACCCAAAATGATTGCGTGTTCTGGCTTGCTCTTAATGCGAATGCGATATGGTCGCTGCACATAACGGCGAACGATTGCCCACAGAACGCCAACGGTGAAAACTAAGCCCGCAAGGTCTCCAACGAGGACATAGCCGCGGTACACATCGCCAT
>CAMAYS010000085.1:0-8718 GCA_945862545.1 Bifidobacterium breve
TGTCGGCCGAGTGCGCCAAGACCTTCGGCGCGTCGCCCCTTGACTGACACAGTAGTGCCAGCAGTTTTTGACAACTTGTCCTGCATCTCATCGCGTCGCGGGGCCAACTTCGGTTGCTCGCACACCACGCTGCAATCAATATTTCCAATTAGCCATCCTTGAGAGCGCACCATGACACTGACTTGATCAAGGATTATGAGCGAATCGACGCCTTTCCACGCAGGATCAGTGTCGGCGAAGTGTTGGCCGATATCACCAAGACCAGCAGCTCCCAATAAAGCATCGGCACAGGCGTGGGCAATCACATCAGCATCACTATGGCCTTCAAGACCACGCTCCCCCACAAAATGCACACCGCCCAAAATCAACGCCCGCGACGGGTCATCGCTAAAACGATGAATATCAAAACCCTGACCCACACGAACAGCAGAAATGCCCATGGTCTATGCCTGACCTGTCACAAGAAACTCACGCGCCCACAACAAATCTTGGCGATGGGTGATCTTTCGATTATTCGCTTCGCCGGGCACGACTATGACGGTACCGCCAATGGCCTCCACCAGTGAGGAATCATCGGTGCCATCAATCTCATTGAGATATGCCCTGCGCAGAATGTCAGCACTAAAAGCCTGCGGTGTCTGCACAGCCACAAGGGTTGCCCGATCGGGGGTAGTGACAACATGCGGAACTGCTAATCCGACAAAAGGTGAATGAGTTACTTCAATCACTTTGACGGTATCCACAACTGGCAAGCCAGGTATCGACCCATCAGCACCTGCCTCAATGGTTTTAATCACTGTCCGAAAGAGGTTTTCGCTGGCGAAGGGTCGCGCCGCATCATGAACCAAAATAATCCCCGCGTCACCTGGTACGAGTGCAAGTCCACGGCGCACACTTGCAGTCCGCGTCGGCCCACCCGCGCAGACCGCAACGCGATGTTCGGATCTCGCACCACCGGCTGCATGCCTGTCCACCTCATCTTGAACATCTGAACTCGGAACGACCAGCACCACACCCGTGCTACAGAGCAAAGCCATATCCACGCAATGATCCAAGACACGCCTGTCACCCAGCGATTCAAACTGCTTCATTGATCCAAACCGACGCCCTGAACCACCGGCGACAACGACGGTCCAGACCGAACCAAGCCGAGAATTAACTTTGGGTGAACGCTGAATATCAGACATCAGCCTTGAGGGTAGTACCGTATCCATCTGATGACATACGAAGACGTCCTCCTCCGCACAGACTTTTTTGGCGATGCACCTTCCGAGCAGGTGGCGATGATCGCTGCCACTGGACGAAAGCGCATCCTTTCGCGTGGCGATCACCTCTTTGAGGCAGGCGAAGAAGCAGAGTCGATGTACATCGTCATCAGCGGTCGCGTGGCGATCGCCATTGCTAGTGAACTTGACAAGCGCGAGAGCATGATCGCTCTGATGGAATCTGGCGACTTATTCGGTGAGATGGGATTACTCGACGGCGGTCCTCGCTCGGCCATGGCTCGGGCAATTGAACCCAGCGAGGTTCTCGAGATTCCTTATGACCCAGTGGGCGAACTTCTTGATAACAACCCCAAAGTTTTGCGCGGGGTCGTGCGAATGTTGGCCGAACGCCTGCGCGTGATGGACGGGGCTCTTGCAGACTCAGTCTTTCTTGACGTCACAGGACGCACTGCAAAGCGTCTCCTTGAATTAGCTGCCGGTGCCGATGAATTTGTCTTGCCAGTCACACAAGAAGAACTTGCCGGCATGGTCGGGGCTTCTCGCGAGAGAGTCAACAAAGCCATCAGCAGTTTCATTCGTCTTGGCTGGATTGAACAACATGAGCGTCGCTACAAAATTTTGTTGCGCGATCGCCTCGAATTACGCGCCCGCTGAGTTTTTAACTGCGGAGCCACTTGCCCGCTGATAAGAAAGCATCTGCTGCATCAGCAACACGATGTGCGGGACGTGCAACATCGTGCGCGAATCCGTGTTCACCATCGGCGTATCGCTGAACATGTACCCCGGACTCCACCAAAGCCTGAACATCTTCAGGCGGTGTCCACGTATCTTTGTCACCAATAATGGCCAAGACAGATGACGCATCCCCTGCAACGAGACACTCCAAGGGCTCGCTTTGGCAGGCGCTGCGCCAAGCTTCAGGTAAGCGAATCATCCCGTAGAAACTGACGATTTTGCTAAAGCGATAAGTCTGTACTGCCTTATGGCAATACATTCCGCCCATACAAAACCCAATCATCGCAACAGAGGAACACTGCGTGACATCTGCGGCTTCCATGAGGTCGCGCATCTTGTCAACATCGCTCAGACTAGGGACCTGCGCGAAACGTTCATTCGCATCCGATCCGAAAACGTGGCCAGGGAAAGGTTCCACGGCGATTGTCGTCATCCCCCAGTCTTGAGCCAGTTGACGAACTAAATCATCGAATAAAGGACGCAACCCAAAAATATCAGGGAACACCACAAGGCCACGCGAGGACCCCTCAACGCGGTGGATTTCTGCTGGTGTGCCAGAGGGAAGAACGATGCGCATCTTCAAACGATAGACAATGGCGGCATCGCTGAAGAGGCTGCTTGCACGATTCCTTGACTGACCCCATCTTGCACCAACAGACCGCGCCCGATCCCTTGTTGCCCGACCCCTTGTTGATAGACGCTGGGACTAGTGGAGTAGACACCAAATAAATCCGCATCGTGTTCAGCACATTCACCCAGCAGAAAGCCCGTTCGAGAACGTCGTACTTGCTGCACCCAATGCTCTCCCCGAGATCGTAAAAACACGGGGGGAACTGCAATCAGCAGAGAAATAACTTTTTTCGGACGCTGATGCATAAAAAATTGTTGCATCCATTCATCGCTCAGAGAACTTAACGATTCAACATCATCAACAACAAGCAGCACAGTCACGGACATCGCGCACACCTGTTCCACTGTTATCTCAGAAAAATCACTCACACTCAATACCCGACCATCTGCGTGTTGCGCCTGCCATGCACGCATGATTGATTCCAGAACCGTCGTACGCCCACTGCCCACATGACCCACCACACACATCGCCAGATCAGCCAATGGTCGTAGACACACTTCTTCAAAGTCCTTGGCAAAAACTCCCCATGCCCCGCGCTGGCGAAGTTCGGCAGTTGCAATGCGAGAACCAAGATGTCTCACGACGCTTGATTTCTGCGATCGCAACGTTTGGTCAGACGCCTCAACTTCTGTGTGGAAAAACAACTGACCACGAAGCAAACGACCCTCGTATTCGCCGATGACCCCACCAGGGTGATCGTCAAGTTGCCACTTTTGACGAATTCGCGAACTCAAAATCGCTGGCAAGGACTGCCCACTCGCCATGGTCAGAACACAGGTAATGCCGTGAGCGGGACCTTCAATGATGACTCGTTGCATCATCGCCCACAACGACAAGCCGAGACGGTCTTCCAGAAAGTGATTTCTCCAGACATCAATGTCGTCAATCAATAGAACTATTCGAGTAGACGACGACTGGTGGCTCCTACCATCAACAATCCTGCTGAGGCAGAGATCAAGTAATCGCTGAACCAATTCACGATCAGCTAAATCAATCTCATTTTTTAAGTGATCTGAATTCCCTGTACCAGCGATTGTGTACACCATTGCTGATGTCTCAATGATCTCGCGTATCAGTCGCAGGAGCGATGATTTACCACTCCGCGAATTTCCCGAGACCAATACATGCTGGCTGAGATCAAGAGTCAAATTAAATTGGCGTTGCCGACTGGGATCATCAAGCATGCCAATGTGCAACTGTGAAAAATGAGTTTCACCGACATTCTCACAAAGGTTTGATCGGATCAGAACTGCCGGAAGTGGGTCAAGCCATGGACAGCGTGGTTTCTCGCTCTTAGTTAATTCGCTCGCCTCGACGATGACTTCCACAATGTCGGCGATATTCCCAGCAATCATCGCTGTCTGAAAAATATATAAATCGTTGGGACCGAGGCGCATCGCCGCTCTACCCGGAACATCCCGCGTGAAACCCGCCGCTACACCGGACCCAACAATCTCCTGCGAATCGTGAATTGACTGTACGCGCAGGGCCACACGAATATTCGCGTTTGCCAAGACGTCAGCCGATAACACCGCTCCCGGTCGCTGGGTGGCCACGATCAAATGAACGCCGAGGCTGCGACCACGTTGCGCAATGGACACTAAGGATCCAATGAACTCGGGCACATCAACTGCGAGCGCTGCTAATTCGTCAACGATTACGACCAAACGCGGCAGCGTCTTATCAAAGTCCCTTAACTCTTGCTCGCGGTAACGAAGTTCAGCCTCCAGACTTGTTAACACTCGCTCAGCCAAACCAGTGTCAAGATCGGTGAGCACCCCCACAACATGCGGCAAATGTGTGCAAGCGTCAAAGGCCGCCCCACCTTTGTAGTCAATGAGAACAAAATTCAACTCAGATGGTGAAGATCTAACCGCCAGGGCAAGAATCAAGGTCCGTAAGAACTCGCTCTTCCCCGATCCCGTTGTGCCCACCACTACTGCGTGTGGCCCGTCACTATCAAAATCAATGGCAATTGTTCCATCAGATGATGCACCGATCACAGCAATCATCGAGCGCGCTTCGCAATCCCTCCAACGCCGACTAATGGCGGTTGCTGTCACCTGACCATCGCATAGCAAAGTCTCGAAATCTATTTTTTCAGGCAGCATGCTCCCATCACAGTCAGGGTCAATCCAACTTCCCAGAGCATGCAAGACATTGGCCACTCCTCGAGCCGTCATACCATCAAGAGTGGGTATGTCGGCATCAATGATTTGCGTGCATATGTTCGGCAAACCAGCACGTTCGTGAGCAACGACTAAAATTGATGTCTCGCCTAAGGCCAAGATTCTGCGTGCGATGCACGTGCGACTGGCGATGACCGCGGCGTTAGCGACTAACAAAATCCGATGTTTGCTGGCCGCGCTCATATGATCTACATCCTGTTTATCCAATGGTGTCTTTCGCACATGCGCCAAAGAGGAGATCATCGACCACTCGTCGCTCAGCGGTTCAACAGCAATGAGTTCCCAGTCAGATGGACCCACCTCAACGGCTAGTCGGATGATGATCGCCACTGCTAGACGCTGCGCTGCAGTACCGAATATCCCGACAATCTCGCCAGCACGCAAAGATGCAGTAATCGGTACATCGTGGATCTCAACTGGGGTCGAATCTGTTGTCACGCGCATTGTGCGTGAAGTGCGACCAATGCACACCTCATCAATTTTTTTATATTCCCACATTTGTGCGGACCCAGTTTGCGCGACACCTAGCAAGTCCCCCAAAAGCCGATGTCGACGTTGCTGACGGAGCACTCCCAAGTACAAAAACTCGTGACACTCTTCGTTGAAGCGTTGCTGAAGATCATCCGTATCTTTTTGCCAACGCTTCATGGCACGGTGGTGGGTGCCAAGGCTAAAGACCCACGTCAACCCCGCAACGACGGCAGTCACGACGGCGAATAATCCAAACAACATTTGTTTGGTGAGAACAGCTAACAAAACACCAATCACCAAGCCTGTCATCACCGCGCTCAGAGGTGGCGTCCTCACGGGAGTTGGGGCGGTTGGCGCAGTCCCAAGATGAGGCGGATGAACCTCTGCTTCAGCGATGGGTGGCGGACGATGAAAAATACGCGGCGGTCCCTCAGCGATAGGAACTGTCAAACGAATGTCGCAGAACGAGTTTCCGACACGCAAACTTTTATCCCAGGCCTGCACGTCTCCGCCAAGACGACTGACCTGAAGTTCAGGTGGGTCCCAACTGATGATTGCGTGGTGAGCCTCGATCATTGGATCATCGATGCATATCCCAGCGGCTTGGGATCGACCCAGCGATTGACGACCGAGATGCAAGCCATGAACCGCCCCACTGTCGGGACCGCTCATCACGACCAGTTCATGAGATTCCATGCCAGCCATCTGACTCTTGGCTCTCACCGCAACTCTCACCGCGGGTTGCACAACAGCAGCAAGTGAGGTCAGCGGTGAAGGAGACATTGTCCTCTAGCCCCCATGACTCATCACTACACAGCACACACATATAGCGCAGGCAGCGGTCGTTTGGCCATGGCCACGCGACTGGCCACTGAATGGCAACGTATGGCTCGTCAAACACACAATATTCGTCGGGCGAATGCATGGAATCTTGAAGGCCAAGAGGTGACACATCTCAGCGAAATTTTGACACGCTGTGGTTTTGACAGAACCGGAGATGATCAACATTTTGATGATTACTTGTCGCGTCTTGTTGTTGTTGCTCAGACCGATGACTTAGCCACGAGAATCGTTTTCCAACGAATTCTTCCCGGTTTAATCGCTACAGCAGTGCGGCGCTCGCCAACTATTCCCACTGGTCTTGTGGGGGCCTTTGACAGCATTGTTTCTGCCGCCTGGGTGACGATTCGCTGCTTCCCGATTGAGCGGCGCCCACATCGCGTAGCCGCCAATCTGTTGATGGACATCGAGTATCAAGCCTTCGTACGCGATTCTCGCCTCAAGATGCACCGCTCAGAGGACCATCGCTCCCCAAGCGCCATGTTGGGCCTCGAGTTTGGACTCTTTCGCCAAGGCGATATGGAAAGCGATCCAGTGAGTGAGAGTGCAGGTATTGAAATATTGCTTCATGAACTCGCCTCGGCGGGTTTACTCCCACGCGAGATTCACATGTTGCGGGCTATCAGTTTGAATTTTAATTCAGTTGAAATCGCACCCGTACTCAATATTGCGCCGCGTACTGCGCGCAACCGACGCGAGCGCGTGATCACTAAGGCTCGCGAAATTCTTCTTAAAGAAGCGCTGCAAGATGAACGTGGCGATTAGTCCAGTTCACCTTGGATTTCCGTGGCATCACCATCAATGAAATCTCCTGAACCCTGAGGGTCGTTGCTTGATTCATGGAAAATCTGGGACACAAATCGACCCTTCTTGCCAGCCCGGCGCAAAAGGAACCCGCGAAAGATCACCCGTGTGGGCGGAAATAGCATCAGCAGACCAAAAATGTCTGACAAAAAGCCAGGAGTCAGCAACAAAGCCCCTGCGCCCAAAATCAAAACTCCGTCAATGATTTCCTTTGTCGGAACTTTTCCTTGACCAACTGCGGTATTGAACTTTTGCCAGACCCGCATACCCTCGCGCTTGACGAGCCAACTACCGATGGCTCCGATAACGATCATCACGCCCAGAGTGTTGAAAAAGCCGATAGCGGCGCTCATTTTGACAATCGTGTACAACTCGCATAATGGGCCGACGATGAAGAGTAAGAACAAAATCACACTGCAATCTTAGCCAACGATTTCTCGCCCGCTCAGTCCACCGAGGCTTGCGAAAGGTAGCGTCACAGACGATGAGTAAGCATCCACCTAGCGTCGATTCGCTGGCCCGATCAATTGAACATGTCGGTCTACCCCATCCGCTCTTAGTTGACGCTGCCCGTCAGGCAATAGCCGAGGGAAATCCAGAACGTGCCGAGGATATTGCCCGTGGAATCGCCCAGTGCCTTTTGGTACCAGTCATCAACGGCACTGGTGTCATCGCCCACACGAATCTCGGTCGCTCTCCCGTTGCGCACACGCAAACTGCACGAGCACAAAATTTGGAGTTTGATCTTTCCACTGGACAACGTGGAAGCCGGCAAAGCGGAATCGGTCAACTCATAGCGCGGGCCTGTGGCGCTCAAGCCGCCCTTGTGGTCAACAACAATGCGGCTGCCGTGATGCTTGTCTTAGCTGCATTGGCGCATGATCGTGATGTTGTTGTTAGTCGCGGTGAGAGCGTAGAAATTGGTGGTGGCTTTCGAGTGCCCGAAGTGATGGAGCAATCAGGCGCACGTCTTGTTGATGTCGGGACCACCAATCGCACCCGTCTCGGTGATTACCGCAAAGCCATTGAGCGCAAGAGTAACGACGTTGCCCTAATTCTTAAAGTGCATCCTTCCAATTACCGAGTCGAAGGATTTGTCGAAGAGACTCCCGTCGATCAACTAGCAACCTTGGGCGTACCTGTCGTGTCTGATATTGGTTCTGGTTTGTTAGATGCTGCCTGTCCGTGGCTGAGCGATGGTCCACCGGCTTGGTTGAACGGCGAGCCCGCAGCGAAACAAACATTGGCGGCGGGGGCTGACCTCGTGACATTTAGTGGGGACAAATTGTTGGGTGGCCCACAATCAGGTTTCATCGTCGGGCGCAGCGATCTCATCAAGATCTGTAGTGAACATCCTTTGGCTCGCGCTCTGCGACCAGGCGGACTGGTGTTGGCTTCATTACACAACACCATGATGGCCTACCTCGCACGCACAGCGCAGAGTGAGATCCCCTTCTGGCGAATGGCCAGCCTCAGCATTGACGCACTGGGTAAACGTGCCGAAGCGATTATCCAATCGTGTGGACAAGGTCGCATCATCAACTGTGATTCGCTTCCAGGCGCCGGCAGCGCCCCTGGCATCTCCATAAAGTCCGTCGGCATCACTCTCGACGGCGATCATCTGACGATGTTGCGCAACTGTAATCCAGCGATCATTGCGCGAGTCAAAGACAACTCCACGATCATTGACTTGCGGACTATTGATCCAAGTGATGATGCATTAGTGGCTGAGGCTTTCAAGAAAATTCTTTGAGATGCGTATCATCGCTACTGCTGGCCACGTCGACCACGGCAAATCAACTCTGATCCGCACCCTGACGGG
>CAMAYS010000086.1:0-8680 GCA_945862545.1 Bifidobacterium breve
CCGGTTTCTGGCGCTTTTCACACCCCATTTATGATGCCTGCGCGCGAACGTTTGCGGACCGCAATAGCAAGTGCTGCTCCACGCGATACCGAAGTACCAGTCATCAGCAACGTGGATGCCATTGCTCACGACCACGGAGATGAGTGGGCAAGTTTGCTCTCAGCACAATTGTCGAGCCCCGTGCGCTGGAAACATTGCCTACTCACTTTGTCCGAATTGGGATGTAAAGATTTCGCCGAACTCGGACCCGGTGGAGTCCTCAGCGGGATGGCTAAGCGCACTCTTACAGGTGCACGGACAATCTCGGTCGCCACCCCTGACGACCTTGACAAATTCATTGAATGGGTTAATAGCGCCGCTCCTACGGGGGCGACCCAACTTGAGGGCGAGCACCTATTCGCCGTTGAGCGCTTAATTGTGAGCCCCTCCGCTGGAGTCTTTACTCCCTTAGCCACTATCACTTCCGGCGATCACATCTCGGTTGGTCAATGCATCGGCCGTGTTGGCGAGGTTGACGTCCTGTCAGCTTTTGAAGGCACCTTGCAGGCCTTCATCGCCGTTCAAGGCGAAAGAATCACCCTTCGACAGCCCATTGCTTGGTTAAGGACTCTCTGATATGCCAGCCGCACCCCAAGGTATACGTGGAGCAGTGATCACCGGTTGGGGTAGTGCATTGCCTCCACGCGTCCTCACCAACGATGAACTCTGCCAGACCTTAGACACTTCGGATGAGTGGATCCGCGAACGCAGTGGTATTCAAGAGCGTCACATTGGAGGGACGACCGCGGAGTTAAGCGTCATCTCAGGATCCGCCGCATTGAAGATGGCCGGCGTTGATCCCAGCCACATCGATGCTCTCGTGCTTGCCACGACGACACCCGACCGATGTGTCCCAGCAACCTCAGCGACCGTGCAAAATGCTCTTGGTCTTTCCTGTGGGGCCTTTGATGTCAACGCCGCATGCTCTGGATTTGTTTATGCGCTGACAGTTGCACATGGACTGATCGCCATGGGCTCATCGAAAGTCCTCATCATCGGAACCGACACTTTGTCGCGCATCACCGATTGGAGTGACCGCAACACAGCGATCCTATTCGCTGATGGCTCGGGTGCAGTCGTACTTGAGGCAGTCGATGGACCGGGACAAATGTTGGCTTGGGATATTGATGCCGATGGATCTGCAGAGGAATCTTTATATGCCGAGTCAGGCGGTTTCATTCAGATGGAAGGCAAAGATGTTTTCCGTAAAGCAGTTCGCATCATGGTCGACAGCGCCACAAAATCGCTCACAGCGGCCGGTCTAACCGCTGATGATGTGGATGTCGTGATCCCCCATCAAGCCAATATCCGCATTATCCAAGCCGCCTGCGAAAGACTTGGTATTCCCATGGAAAAGGCCTCAACAGTTTTGCATTACACAGGCAACACATCATCTGCATCAATACCTTTGGCATTAGTGGACGCTGCCGACACTGGAAAGATCAAGAAGGGCGACACTGTCTTACTTGTTGGTTTCGGTGCTGGCATGACAGCAGCCAGTGCGCTCATCGTGTGGGGAGGTCAGTGATGTCTCAGTCAACGAGTGGTCGCGTCGTACTCATCACTGGTGGCTCAAAGGGAATCGGTCTTGCGACAGCTCATCGCTTTGCAGCCTTGGGAGATCGTGTCGCAGTGACGTACAACTCCTCACCTCCGCCCGACGGATTTTTCAGCGTCAAATGTGATGTCACCAAAGCAGCGGACATAGATGCCGCCTTTCTCGCTGTTGAAGAACACTTTGGGCCCGTGCAAGTTTTGGTTTCCAATGCTGGAATGACAAAAGACATGTTGCTTCTGCGAATGTCGGAAGCCGATTTCGCCGATGTCATTGACGCAAACCTCACTGCCGCATTTCGAGTCTCCAAGCGTGCCTCACAAGCCATGTTGCGAGCACGTTCTGGCCGCATTATTTTTGTCAGCAGCGTGGTTGGACTGATGGGCTCAGCGGGTCAAGCAAACTACGCAGCCTCCAAGGCTGGACTGGTCGGCCTGGCGCGTTCAATTGCGCGTGAATTGGGTAGTCGCTCAATCACCGCAAATGTCGTGGCCCCTGGTCCAGTGGCCACTGACATGCTTTTGGCTCTCAGTCCTGAGCGACTGGCAACTCTCACAGAGGCGGTCCCCCTTGGACGCTTAGCGACACCCGACGAGGTCGCCGGCACCATCGTCTTTTTGGCTTCAGCAGAAGCGTCTTTTATTACAGGTGCCGTGATCCCCGTTGACGGCGGCCTAGGAATGGGTCATTAGGCACATAAGAAACACCTAGACCCGCAGTGCATCGGACTAAAATAACCACATCGCTAATTAGCGAACGACGTAGGAGAAAATTATGGATCAAGAACTTTTTGCCCGCTTTCAAAAGTGTGCCGTTGATGTTTTGAGCGTTGACGCCGACAAGGTCGTGCCATCAGCGTTATTTGGTGATGACTTGGATGCCGACAGTCTCGATTTAGTCGAACTTGTTATGGCTTTAGAAGAAGAGTTCGGCGTTGAAGTCCCAGAAAAAGAAATCGAAGATATCAAAACTGTTGGTCAGGCATACGACCTCATTGTTGGAAAATTGGCCTGATGATTGGTCGCCGAGTTGCTATTACCGGTCTCGGCGTGGTCGCTCCCTGCGGCACAGGTAAAGAGAATTTCTGGTCCGGTTTACTGGGGCAACAATTCACTGGTGGCAAGTGGACAACAATTACTGATTGGGACCCACTTCCATTTTTTGATAATCCCAAGGAAGCCCGTCGTGCCGACAAGGTTGAGCAGTTTGCGTTGGCTGCGGCTGCCGAAGCATTTGCTCAAGCAGGCGATATCAATGTCGATCCTGCTCGATTCGGTGTCATTTTGGGTACAGGAATTGGCGGTCTTGGAACCCTCGAAGAACAAGTACAAATTCGCTTAGAAAAAGGCGAGCGCCGCGTTTCTCCATTCTTGGTGCCGATGATGATGGCCAACGCCTCAGGTGCAGCAATTTCCATGCGCTACGGACTGCAAGGACCTAACGAAACCATTTGTACGGCGTGCGCCGCCTCAACACATGCCTTGGGATACGCAGCGCGCCTCATCGCTATGGGCCGCTGTGATGCAATCATCAGCGGTGGTTCCGAGGCCGCTGCGACGCCTTCATCGTTAGCTGGCTTCAACAACATGACTGCGCTTTCTTCATCGGGTCAGAGTCGCCCATTCGACAAGGAGCGCGATGGTTTCGTCATGGGAGAAGGCGCTGGCATCTTCGTACTTGAAGAGTGGGATCATGCCGTCGCACGAGGTGCAAAAATCCTTGGAGAAATTGTCGGTTCGGCGAGCAATGCCGACGCTCATCACATCACAGCTCCCTCTCCAGGTGGGCGAGGAGCAATCAATTGCATGCGATTGGCATTGGACGAGGCCGGCTTGCGCTCAGATGAAATCGTCTATGTCAACGCACATGGCACGTCGACTCCACTCAACGATGCCGCCGAAGCCGCAGCAATGACGGCCGTGTTTCCACATCGCCCGATAGTCACCAGCATCAAAGGGGTGACTGGTCACGCCCTCGGTGCCGCAGGGGCATTGGAAGTCGCTTCCATCCTTTTGTCGTTTGAGCACAAACTCATTCCACCGACAGCGGGGACGACCAACCTTGACGATGATGTCACTATTGATCTTGTTCTCGACTCACCGCGTGCGTGGGAGCCAGGTCCAACGATGTCCAACAACTTTGGCTTCGGTGGGCACAACGGCTCAATAATTTTGATTCCCGCCGCTTAGGCATCCACCAGAACAAACATCAATTCGCATTCACAGGCGACTTTGCCATCCAACAAAGCCCGCCCAACACCTTTACCAGCGCGCGCTGACATTCTTGCCAACTCAACTTCTAACGTCAGTGTGTCTCCTGGTTGAACTTGACGTCGGAACCTAGCTCCATCAAGCCCGCCAAACAATGGAAGCCGGCCCGCATGTGCGGGGCTTGACAAAACAGCGATCGCCCCTACTTGCGCTATCGCCTCACACATCAACACTCCGGGCAGAGTTGGCCGCCCCGGAAAGTGACCGGAGAAGAACCATTCATCGCCGCTTAAGTGCCACAAACCCGACGCCGACACACCGGGATCCAAGGCCGTGATTTGATCAACGAATAAGAACGGCGGTCGATGAGCCAAGAGGTCACTGGGCTGAGGGAAAATTGCCATGAACCAACCTTAGAACTATCAACGGTGTCCGCTGGTTCATACAAGGCTCCGACCCTGAGTGACTGGTTCACCACTCTGCGTGGCGAATTGACTCAATAGGTCAAATTACCTATGCCGAAATCTCACTCAGCGTGGTTCCATACAAGGCGTACCCGATTGAAAGGTGTCGCCATGACTGGTCGCCCAATTCGTCGCCCTTGCTGACCAAGCAACGGCAAGTTTTAACTCTGCCTACCTGTTCAGATTCTAACTCTGTTCACTTTTTCCTTGGAGGCGGATTTCCGAATCCGAAACCTCGACCGCGCGCATGTGCGTGATAGTGGTCGGGAATATTGCGCATGTTGTCGTCAATGTACGGAACATAGTCAAAGAGTGAATCAACGACTGCTAGCAACCTCTGATGAAGTTGTCCTTTGATGTCTTCGCTAGGAGTTGCGTTGTGATGCTTCCAAACGACCATCGGGACATAGCAAACTTCACATTCGGCGACCCAACAGAGATCATCTTCGAAGTACCACTCTGTGAGTCTCGCCGCTTCGCAGAGTTCACAGATAGCCATGGCCCAGTCTGACAGTTCTACAAAGTGTCTAAGGCTTGACGGACTTCGGCAACATATTCACCGACGGCATCTGGTCCGCCTTCCATCAGGCGGCGAACGACAGAGGCACCCTGCACGACACCATCAGCCACACGGCAAGCCTCAACGGCCTGTGCACTATTAGAAACGCCCACACCAACAATCACAGGCACATCAGTGACCTGCTTGAGTCGACGCGCCAATTCGGTAGCCGTTGCAGCCAAAGTGGTTCTCTCCCCCGTCACGCCCAATAGGCCGACCGAATAGACAAACCCCCGAGCACGTGCGCAGACTCTCGGCAATCTTTCGTCGGGTGCAGTTGGAGCGGCCAACATAATCGTTGATAAACCAACCTCATCGGCAGCCTGACACCACAGAGCGGACTCCTCAAGCGGAAGATCAGGGATGATCGCTCCGCTAATACCTGCCTGCACTAATTGCGCGGCAAAACGTTGATGTCCTGCGTGATGCACGGTGTTGTAGTAGCACATCACCACCAAAGGAATTCCTACATCGAGAGTGCGGACACCTTCAAGAATCGAGACCGGTGTGGCCCCGTCGTCAAGTGCACGCTGTGAAGCTTGTTGAATGATTGGACCGTCCATCACAGGATCAGAAAAAGGTAATCCGATCTCTATGCAATCCGCTCCATGAGCCGCCGCAGCGCGTATCGCATCAGTCCAACCTACGAGTCCCCCAGTGACATAAGGAACCAACAACTTGCGTCCCGCATCGCGCTTCGCACGAAGTTCAGTCTCCAAGGTCGTCAAGGTCGCAGGCATTAACTCAAAACGTCCATCATCTGGGCAACGTCTTTATCTCCACGACCTGACAAATTCATCAGCACAGTTTGACCTTGCATATTTGGTGCTTCGCGAGAAATCCACGCGAGGGCATGAGCACATTCCAAAGCCGGAATGATTCCCTCGGTTTTAGCCAATAACTGGAAGCCAGCGATGACTTCTGGGTCGGTCACTGTCGGATACTCGGCACGACCGATAGACGCCAGATATGAATGTTCTGGTCCAACTCCCGGGTAATCAAGCCCAGCCGATATTGAATGTGCCTCTTGCACCTGTCCGTATTCATCTTGCATCAGGTAACTGCGCATCCCGTGAACCACCCCGGGTTGACCCCGACCGACCGCGGCTCCGCCTGCTGGCTCAACACCGATTAATCGTGCTTTGGTGTCCACAAACCCAGAGAAAATGCCGATTGCATTTGAACCACCGCCAACACAGGCCACAACCACATCTGGATCCTGACCGTAACGTTCGAGGCACTGTTCACGAGCTTCTGTGCCGATCACGCGATGGAACTCGCGCACCATCCACGGATATGGATGAGGCCCCATCACAGAACCCAAGCAATAATGCGTGCTTTCCACCGATGCAACCCAATCGCGCATCGCTTCATTCACAGCATCCTTCAAAGTTCGGCTACCACTATGAACAGCCTCAACCTCAGCCCCGAGAAGTTTCATGCGGAAAACATTAAGGGATTGGCGTTCCACATCGACAGCGCCCATGTAAACCTTGCATTCAAGACCCATCAGTGCTGCGGCCGTCGCCGCCGCTACGCCATGTTGACCGGCGCCCGTCTCAGCCACGATGCGTTTCTTACCCATGCGCTTAGCCAACAAAACTTGCCCAAGAACATTGTTGATTTTGTGCGAGCCAGTGTGATTGAGATCTTCACGTTTGAGAACCAGTCGGATGCCCAACTTGCTTCCGAGTTGATAGCACTCAGTCAGCATTGACGGACGACCGGCATATTCCTTTAACGCTTGATTGAGTTCCGCACGAAAACTTGGATCAGCCCACGCTTGGCGAAAGGAGGCCTCGAGTTCCTCACATGCTGGCACCAAAGTCTCGGGAACAAAGCGACCGCCGAACTCGCCGAAACGACCCGACTCGGAAGGATCAGACATCATTGACTTTTCTGCAATACTCACATCGCTCCTTGACAAGTAGACCTCTATGTTGGCATCTGATCGCTGCAACTGCCTAGTTGTTTAGCGATTTATTCATCCGCCCAGTCATAGGGAAAATCATTGCCCGAGTCACCCGTCACATCCTCTGCTGGAGCGGCGGCCCGAGCATTAGCAATGAATCGCCGAAGTTTCAGAGCATCTTTCTTGCCAGGAGCCGATTCCACTCCCGATGAAACATCGACGCCCCATGGACGCACGTAGCGCACTGCCTCGGCAACATTCTCTGCTGTGAGACCGCCTGCCAAAATCATCCGAATGCCCGATGGGATCTCATCGGTCAGAGACCAATCAAAAACCAAACCTGAACCTGGTTCAGGAGCGTCCACTAAAATCAAGTCCGTTCCAAATTGATTGGCTACACGGGCTTCACGCGAACCAGCCGTGACGGCCTTAATGATCCAGCGAACATTGTCAGCCAAAGCAACAACTGTTGACAGCGGCTCATTGCCGTGGAGTTGAACCGCCTTAATTCCAGACTTCGCAACTACGTCAAAGATTCTGTCCGGAAGATCTCCACGAAACACCCCGACCGTCAATATCTCGGGAGGTAGTCGGCGCGTGATGTCGAAGACAACTTGCGCTGACACCTGGCGAGGTGACGGTGCAAAAACAAATCCGACCGCGTCGGCACCCATAGCAACAGCGAGTAGCGCATCATCCTCATTCGTGATGCCACAGATTTTCACGAACACGATGTAACCGTATCTGCCAACTCCGATATCAAAGTGGATACTGCAGGAGTAGATCTACAGATTGCGCAACGCCCGAACAGCCCCCGTGGGGTCGTCGGCAGTGACCAGACTCTCCCCCACCAATACCGCGTGATATCCCGCCTGATGAAGAGCTAACGCATCAACTGGTCCGCGTACGCCGCTTTCAGCCACCCGCAATACGCCCGACGGTATCAACCCTGCCATCCGCAGGGCACGGCGATGATCCACTTCAAAGGTGACCAAGTCACGTTGATTGACGCCAATAAGAACTGCCTCGGCCAATAAAGCCACTTCAAGTTCGGCTTCATCATGAATCTCCACAAGAACATCGAGCCCAATCGATGTTGCTAAGTGGTGCAGATCTTTCAACTCATGGGGCTCGAGCGCGGCTGCAATCAACAGCACGCAGTCCGCTCCCATCAGGCGGGTGTCGCACACATCATGAGGCGAGACTGTGACGTCTTTGCGTAAAACTGGCAAGGTGCACGCTGCCGCAGCGATCTGCAGATCTTCAATTGAACCCTCGAAAAAATCCTCATCCGTCAGAACGGATAAACAAGATGCCCCGCCCGCCTGATACGCATCGGCTAAAGACTGTGGATTGAGATCTGCTCGTAAGAGACCTTTGGACGGCGATTTACGCTTGATTTCACTAATGACAGCGATTGCTTGAGTGGCGTCCGTCTGCAGACGATCCCGGAACCCTCGCGTCGGTTGCATCTGTTCGCAACGCCGCACAAGGTCGGCCAACGAACGCTCATCGTTCGCCGCCAGCGCACGATGGTGCTCGAGGATCCGATCGAGATATGTGGCTTTCTGACTCACGAGGGAATCAGGCGCCCTTTCCGCCGATGGGTCCGAGGAAAGTCAATTCTGGGCGACCACCCAAGAAGGGTCCAATTGCTGGTCCCAGTGCCTTGAATGCTTCCGAACCCATATGCACGTTCAAAGCATCTTGATTCTCGTACATCTCGTACATGTACAGCACATCATCCTTTGTTGGATCGGTGTGGAGAATGTAATAAATCGTTCCCGCTTCACTTTTCGCGGTTTCCAAGGCTCCGCTGAGCGCTGCCGCTAACTCATCGCGCTTTCCTGGTGCGGCTGGAATGACAGCCCATACAGCAACTTTGGTCATGATGAACCCCTTTTCGAAGACGGCACTTTGCCGTTGCCCTACCGTAGACGC
>CAMAYS010000087.1:0-8641 GCA_945862545.1 Bifidobacterium breve
AGCGCACTACCAACTTTTTTATGAGTTGCTGGAGCCAAGTTGATCGTGATTCGTCGACTCGGCCAATGAAATCCACTCGTTAAAATTGCAGCTCGGACACGATCTCTCGATTCACGACACACATCATCGGGTCGACCCAAGATCGTGAATACGGGCAATCCCAAGCCAATATGTGCCTCAACGGTGACTGGGGTTCCTGTGGCGGCCACAACGCTTGCCGAACGAACTGCTGACAACATGACATTCCCCCCGAGGATCAAATTGACCCAGCATTCTGCGGATCACGGCAATGTGAGCGCAGACATTTGATTGACGGTGACAACCACAGGTACTTCGCGTCTGAGAGAATGCACACTGATGATTAATCGTGCACAGAACCTCCGAAGAATTTCATCTGTCGGACTCATCGCCCTCTTATGCGCGACCCAGGCTTGCAGCGACCCAGAACGTGGTGGCGCAAATTTTTGTGCTCAACTGAATCAGCAGTTGCCAGGCCTCACTGGACCCCTAGTGATTTCATCTGATATCAAAGATCTCGTCAAGCGCTACGAAAAACTTGACAGAATCACGCCGTTAGCCATCGAAGACGATTGGCACACTGTCACCGAATTGATGAGCCAAGCAGCCGAGGTTGACCCGCAAGATCCGTTAAGCCGTCAAGAACTTGCTGACAACGCCTACAAGGCCGAACGCCCAGCGCGCAATGTGGCTGCCTGGGTCGAAGCCACCTGCGGCTTCGAGATGCCAGATGTGATCGGCGTTGAAGGAAGAATAACGACACCGACGACAGCGGCACCGTAATTGTCAGAACATGAGATTTAGAGAATCTCGCCACGCTTCGAGATGACCTTATCCACAATGCCGTAGTCCTTAGCCTCTTGGGCACTGAACCAATGATCACGCTCGCTATCAGCCTGGATTTCTTCAATCGTGCGACCCGAGTGTTCAGCAATGAGTTCAGCCAAGCGGAACTTGATAAAACGATTCTGCTCAACTTGAATCGCAATATCTGAAGCCTGGCCACGCAGGCCGGTACTTGGTTGATGCATCATGATGCGTGCGTTTGGCAGTGTGTAACGCTTACCTTTTGCGCCAGCAGTCAACAAGAATTGTCCCATCGAGGCCGCTAGTCCCATGCACACCGTGGCCACATCGCAACTAACAAACTGCATCGTGTCGTAGATCGCCATACCAGCAGTCACGGAGCCACCAGGACTATTGATGTATAGCCAGATATCTGCGTTGGCATCTTCGCCTTCGAGATACAGCAATTGAGCACAAATCTGGTTGGCGATCTCGTCATTGACGTCGGTACCGAGCATGATCACACGGCTTTTGAGAAGTCGGGTGAAAATATCTGAGCGGCCGCCCCCATCGCCAGAATCAAGGTTCATCGGAGCATTTATTTCAAAAGTCATATGGCAAGACTAGCCCTCGGTCGCTCCGAATGTCGGGGTGGCGAAAGCCGAAAAGTCACATCAAAATCAATGACGGCTGATTCCAGAAAGTACGAGCGCCACCCGGTCACTGTCGCCAATCACCGCTCGCTCGCTGAGTAGTCCCGCTAAACCAGCCGTTCCCGTTGCGCTCGACTGAATTGCCGTGAGGTTCGCCCCGATACTTGCGGCTCTGACAACATCCTCCTCACTGGCGATAACAACCCTGCCGTTGGTGCGACGTAATTGCTGTGTGTCAGCGACCCAGTCATAGGTTTCATCATCAAGAATCCCGTCGGCCAGTGATGCCGGAGGCTCTTCCCACGGCCACATATGCGTCGCCCAATCGCTGGCGCAGTCGGCAACATCTTGAGCCGATTTCCAAGCCCGTTCCAATGGAGCGCAACCTGCGGTTTGTACAGCCACGAGCGGTACATCAAATCCCGACTCACTGAGCCCGCGAGATAACGACGCAGCAAAAGCTCCCCCACCCACTTGCACATAGACCGCTGTCAAATGAAGAAGATTCTCAGCGCGCAATTGTTCAGCCATTTCCCAACCAATTGTGCGACCACCATCCAAGCACAACGCATTTTCTGGACCCTGCACACTGAAAGGAATCGCTCCCGCAGTCACGGCCTCGCGGAATCTTAAAACTGTCGGGTCGCCAGGCAGATCATTATCTCGGCGAGGGCAACGATGAATTCGCGCCCCAAGTTTGGTCAGCGTGTCAACGACAACGCCATCGGCCCATTCCGGAATAAAGACATTGATCGGCCAGTTCACCGCTGCGGCCAAGGTCGCTGCCGCAATAGCAGCGTTGCCACAAGACGAAATCGCCAGTGGCGGTCGAGTTGCTCGTGACGTCCACGGTGTCATCTTGAGTGCTTCGGCAATGAGCAGATGCAACAAGATTGACATCAAGTGTCGTGCTTTTTGACTACCCGCGACATTGTGGGTCTCATCTTTGACCCACACACCACCCAATGCAGTAAATCCAAGTTCATCACTGAGTTTTTCTTGGCGAGTCACAGGCGTGAAGTGAAATCCCGTGCCGTCAACGTCGGCAATAGCGAGATCAAGTTCGCGTACTAATTGCACGATGTTTTCGTCACTCATTGCATTGGCAGTAGCAAACTGCCACCACATCATATTTTGACGAAAAGCGATGAAAGGATTTGGGTCATCGTCAATGAGCAGATTGTCTACTTCATCGATCAACAGAACATGATGGCGATCACCATTTTCATTGGGACAACGCCAAGGCGCAAAAGTATCAACTGGCACATGCATCGAGCACGTAGCGCAAGTCAAACCGCTCATTGATGTACGTCAGCCCTTTGCAACACGGGCGTTGAAATCAGTAATCATGTCATCCCAGATTGGCAAGTAGCGACGAAGCCCACGCCAGAAGGACTGATCGCGACGTGCTTCAAACAATTCAAAAGGTGTTCCTTGTTGCTCAACCCATGTGTAATAACCCAAGTTAAAAATCCGATTGCGATCACGTGCAGTGAGATCAATCATGTCATCGGTGGTGATATCACCAAAATGTCGCTCGAATACTTCGGCAGCATCGGCGGCTGTCATTTCTCCATGAAAGCGCTTATGCAAAGTCGTGACTCGTGAACTTGGATACAAAGCACCACCATCTGTGGCCACCGTCAAAACTGCCTGATCGGGCCCGAGATTGAGCAACTTTGATGTCTTGATGGCAGCCAAAGTGTTGCAAATTGACGAGAAACCAAAGTGCGAGAGAGCCTCAATAAGTTCTGGCGATAAACCTTTTTTCTCAGCCAAATAGGCCCGACCCGCTGGCGTGTTAAACAGCACATCTAATTCGTCGGTGGCACGATCGCTAATGCCACAGACAACATCGCTATTGGTGATGTTGTGAATCAGAGGGATGTGCTTGTCGCCGATTCCCTGAATGTTGTGTTCGCCAAAACCATTCTCCAACATTGTTGGGCATTCCAGAGCCTCCACAGAGACGATGCGCGCACCGTAATCGTCTTTCAAACGATCACCAGCAGCAATCGTGCCCGCCGAACCCGTCGCTGATGTGAAGGCCGCCAAGGTGATGTCGCGACCGGCTTTTTTCATCTCGTCGCGCACTGTTTCAAAGACATGACCAAACGCACGACCAGTTACTTCGTAGTGCCCAAGGTGATTGGAGAACTCGCAGAACTGATTAAAAATAAAGTTCACGGGGTCTTTATCAAGTTCATTACAAGCGTCATAAATTTCTTTGACATTGCTTTCGGTGCCAACAGTCTTGATGACATCCTCGGCAGGGTTGGCACACCATTTGTCAAGCCAATCAAAACGTTCCTGGCTCATTCCAGCGGGAAGAATCGCCACGCCGCGACAACCCATGATGCGACTAATCGCCACGCCACCACGGGCGTAGTTACCAGTCGAGGGCCAGATAGCGCGGTGATATGTGGGATCAAACTGACCGGTCACAAGACGCGGAGCGAGGCATGAATACGCCGCCAAAACCTTGTGCGCAGTGATCATCGGGAAGCGGTCACCGAAGACGACAATGATCGGATTGGCTACACCCGTCAACGAGGACGGCAGCACCACATGATCAGGCACGCTGACACGATGACCTGCGAGGTCGTTATACCAGTGCACACGCCAGAGGTTGCGGGCGTCTGGGCCCTGAGGGTTGGCATCACCGACAATCGAAGCGTCAAATGAAGATGGATCTGCCAACTGGGCAAATGTCGGCAGCACAATGCCCTGTTCGCGAAAACGGGCGACCGTGTTGGATAAGGCAGCAGAGTCCACGACCCGATCAGCTAAGCCAAACTGATTTTCCAGGGCTTGGGTGGTTTGCTCACTCACAGAAACTTGTGTCACCTTTACAGTTTGTCAAATAAATGGACAAACAGGTGGAGTGTGGTGCGGTTTTACCCGACACTTGTCACTTATTTAGCCTTCGACGATCTCCGCGACCTGCATCACAGGTGTGATGTTGGTGTAATTCGCCACATCGGCCATGACTTCGCCTGTCAAGGGTGAACCCATCGCCCCCTGAAATGCTCCCAGCGAGTCAAAAACGAAGTGCACGGCGGCCACATACGGGCCGTCAACTCCCCGATCGATCTGCGAACTGACCGGATTCCACGCCTTGGCACATAAGGGCACATGGGTAGTGCGGTAGTAATCGTGGTCGAAGGTACTGGCTTCGCTGGACGGGTAAAACACGGAGACTTTGATCATGGGCAAACCTTAGCCCCTGCGCCGATAGCGTTCCTAGCGCTAACACGGCTTTGCGGGCGTGGCGAAACTGGCAGACGCGCAGGATTTAGGTTCCTGTTCCGAAAGGAGTGTGGGTTCAAGTCCCTCCGCCCGCACTAGAACTAGTGCATGACTTTTCACGCGACCACTGGTACTAGATCTACGATCCAGGATCTACCGACACCGGCGTTAGTTCTTGACCAGTCACGATTTGATTCCAATGTCGCAACCATGTCCGCCGTTCGGCCAGGACTGACTCTGCGACCTCATGTCAAGGCCCATAAGTGCAGCACATTGGCACAGCGATTGGCATCTCAAGGACATACATCTTTCACCTGTGCCACTCCCCGCGAAGTGATCGGCATGGTGCATGCCGATCTCGGTTCGGACTTATTGCTTGCCAACGAAACCGTGGATCAGCAGCGCTTGTCAGAAATGGCCTCGCTACTTGATCAGGCGCGCATCACTGTGGCTATTGATTCACAGATCACTGCCTCACTGGCCGCACAAGCGGGGATTCGCGATGTGCTGATTGACATCAACGTCGGGCTACCGCGCTGCGGCGTTGCACCAGCGGGCGCATCTGCTCTTGCAAACTTTGCTGTCGCTCGCGGACTCAATGTGCGGGGTGTGATGGGATACGAAGGACATCTGATGACAGTTGCCGATCGCTCCGAACAACAAGCCAAAGTTCGTTCAGCGATGGAAATACTGGTCACTTGTTTTGATGAGGTGCGCTCTGCGAGCGGCCCAGATTGTTCAATTATTTCTGCAGGTGGCACAGGAACATTCGATCTTTACGACACAGCCGACCCCGTACTTGATCGAATCACTGAGATTCAGGCCGGAAGTTACGCGTTGATGGATTCGCACTATGGGGCGCTGGATCTACCTTTTCAACAAGCGCTCTATGTCTTAGGTACGGTGATTTCTGTGAGTGACTCATGGGCCGTCATTGACGTCGGATTGAAATCACTCGGAATGGACCATGGCAACCCGACGATTGATGGAGCAAGTGTGTGGTTCTGCAGCGACGAACACACCACGTTCTCGATGAAAGATGCTGCACCACTGCCCAATGTAGGAGATCGCATTTTTGTTCAACCCGCGCACATAGATCCGACTATCGCCATGCACGACACGATCTATCTCAGCAATGGACTCACTACAACATCTGCAGTCATCGAAAGTTGGCCAGTCGATCTACGCGGTTGGTGATGCCATCACGCCTGCAAGGCGCTGGCCAAGAGACGAAAAGCTTTACCCCGATGTGACAGTTCGTTCTTTTCTTCATCGCTCATCTCAGAAAATGTTCGTTGATCCCCATCCAATATTCCTGGAACTGGGACGAACAGCGGGTCAAATCCAAAACCGCGGGCTCCGCGTTCATCCAAGGCGATATATCCATCGCAGCGACCTTCAACAATCACTTCAGATCCGTCCGGATAACAAACGATCACGACAGTCAAAAAATAAGCGCTGCGTTGCTCGATTGATGCACGCCCGCGATCATCAAGCGCCTGCAATAACTTCATTCGATTAGTGGCGTACGGTGATGTTGCGTGCTCTGGCCAATCGGCGGCATAGCGCGCAGTACGGACTCCCAATTCACCTGGCAATGCAGCGACAAACAAACCAGTGTCATCTGCCACCGCAGCGTGAGCAGTGACATCACAAATGGCTTGTGCTTTCAATCGGGCATTGCCCACCAATGTGTCAGCATCTTCGTCCACATCGGCGATATCGGCTGGGCGGGGCAATAAACGAGCAATCCCATGCAACAATTGCTCAATTTCGTAGACCTTATCCGGGTTAGCCGAAGCACATACCAGGGTCGGCAGATTCACTGGACGATCAATCACTTCGGTCGGCGAGAAGGCTGATCTGTCAGTAGTTCGGCCTGCAGATCAAAGATTTGCGTCAATCCATTTTCTGCGAGCCCCAATAATGAGTCAAGTTCACTGCGACTGAAGGCCATCCCTTCGGCAGTGCCTTGAACCTCAACAAAGCGATTGAGAGTGCTCCCCTTTTCACGCAACATCACGACATTCATATCAACTTCGGCGGTGCTGTCTTCGACATATGGCAGGTCAATCACGGGAGTCCCGTTGACAATGCCGACGCTGATCGCGGCGCACAGTGAAGTCAACGGATGCTGACCAATGACACCATTTTGCACGAGGCGACTTAAGGCATCATGCAGAGCTAGGTAACCACCACAAATGCTGGCAGTGCGCGTTCCTCCATCGGCCTGTAAAACATCGCAGTCAACAACGACTTGACGCTCGCCGAGGAGACCCATATCGCACGAGGCTCGCAAACTACGACCGATCAGACGCTGGATTTCTACGGTACGCCCGCTCTGCTTTCCCTTGGCTGCTTCGCGATCAACACGATCGGGAGATGAGCCTGGCAACATTGAATATTCGGCTGTCACCCAACCCTTACCGCTGCCTTTCATCCAACGTGGCACGTCTTCATCAATGCTCGCGGTGCACAGCACGCGTGTGCGCCCAAATGACACCAACACACTGCCTGCTGACATCTCGGTGAAATCGCGTTCAAAAGTAATCGGACGGAATTCATCGTGATGTCGACCATCAAATCGGGTACCTGGGTTGCTCATGATTCATCTGTCTTTCTGTTCCATATGTTGACATTTGTTAATTCGGGACCCAGTAAACGGGTACCTAGTTCCTTAAACCATGCCACATCTCCGCTTGACATGAACTGATGTTGACCACTCGCTCCTGTATCCGGCTTCAACATTGCGGCTTGACCCAACTGATCGCGTAACGCAAAAGCTGTTTCATCGGCCGAGGATACCAAGGTCACATGAGAACCTAAGACATCGGATATCACTCGCGCCAAGTATGGATAGTGAGTGCAGCCAAGCAGCAATGCATCAACATCGGCGTCAAGTATCGGTGCTAATAGACGTTGCGCCAAAATCGCGACATCTGGACCTGTTGTTCGCCCGCGTTCAACAAACTCAACGAAACCAGGACATGCCGCGCTGACCAACTGAACTGTTGAGCCGAGTGACGTTCGAGCGACAGCGCGGTCATATGCACCCGAGCCAATGGTCCCCATCGTGCCGATTACTCCCACGCGTCCTGACCGAGTAGCGCGAACGAGGGACTGCGCTCCTGGTTCAATAACTCCGATCACTGGGACCATCACACCAGCAGCCGCCAGTTCGGCTTCAAGCTCGTGCACTGGCAACGCAGCGGCGGCAGTATTGCATGCCACGACAATGGCCTTGGCATGGTGATCCTTCACCAAACTCCAAGCCAACTCTCGGGCGTACGCCCGCACATCCTCAGACTTCTTGTCACCGTACGGGTAGCGACCTGTATCGCCGATATACACGAGGTCTTCGCTAGGCAAGAGGTCAATAACGGCGCGGGCAACGGTCAGACCACCAAAGCCCGAGTCAAACATGCCAATGGGTCCATCGGTGGTGCTTGGCACCTGATGACCGAGATCTTTGCCTGCACTCACATCCCCTACGCTACGCGGTTTGGTGGTGAACAAGAGATCACTCAAGTCACAGGACTACGGTCAATGTATGGCTATGTATCGACACATTGTTTTGTTTAACTGGAAACCCGACATCCCAGCAGGTCATGTCGAGCGGACCATTGAGGCCCTCGGCGAACTGCGCCCGAAGATCCCACAGATTCGCACTTATGAGTATGGAACCAACGTGGGCATCAACCCAGGTACATATGACTTCGCAGTTACGGCCGTCTTCAACAACATTGATGACTACATTGCGTATCGCGATCATCCAGATCACAAAGCGTTCATTGCCGAGTTCACTGCTCCATTTGTGGCGACTCGCGCTTCCATTCAGTTTGAAATCTAAAACCCTTGCTCGCCGCCACGCTTCTCGCTCTCGGAGCTGCCGTTCTGCATGCTGGATGGAATCTCAAGATCAAGCAGTCGGGTGA
>CAMAYS010000088.1:0-8540 GCA_945862545.1 Bifidobacterium breve
GCTGGCACCGCTTCAGCAATCATCTCCACAATTTCCACCACGGGAGCGGCTCTGCTTGGAAGTCTGGCGACTAGTCAATTTGATGGAACGGTTCGACCATTGGTGATCATCATTGCCTTATTTATTTCTATCGGCACCGCAGCGATCATGGTGGGAACGAGCGACAGGACACCCGGAGTCCTTTAGGAAGCAGGAGTGAAGTCAAAGCCAATGAAATCGCCTTGCGTACGCCAAGTTTCGACATAGTCGGCGAATCCCAAAACGCTTGTCATCCATGCGATGGCGCGGGCTGAGCGCATATCTCCGCCGCCTTCACTATTGAGATATCCAGGAGTGCATGTGGCGTTATAGCGCGCCACACCCCACAACTGAGCGAAAAGTGTCTGGAACCACTCTTCTTGAGCATCAGCGCTTGGCTCGATGACAGCGATGTTTTGAGTCACGCAATGAGTCAACAAAAATGCGACATGCTTGGCTACTTCACTGATGGAATGAACAAAGTTCGTAGCTTGCGCGCCTTGTACTGTGCTGATCATAAACATGTTTGGAAAACCACGCGATAAAACACCGTGCAGCGTGGCAGGACCTTCACTCCACCCCTGACTCAGCGAGATGCCATCACGTCCCACGGGGTCGAAACCCAAACGATGGGTGTAGTCAGTCGTGACCTCAAAACCAGATGCGAAAATCAGCAAGTCGACTGGATACTCAACACCATTGACGACCAATCCAGTCGGCGTCACTTGATCAACGCCCTTTCCATCAGTGTCAACTAAATGCACATTTGGACGATTAAAGGCAGGCAAATATTCATCGTGGAAACATGGCCGCTTACAACCCTGACCGTACCAAGGCATCATCAACTCGGCTGTCTTGGGATCCTCAATAATCTGGGCGATCCGTTGGCGAATCCCTTGCATATTCTCAAAGTCAATGTGCTCAAGTTCTTGAGCTTCTTCCTCATTCTCAGGTAATTTTCGGGTGTCCACGCGCATCATTCGCGTCCACTCATCTTGGATGAGATCGATCTCGGGTTGCGCGCCCGTTACTGCCTGAGTGAAGTTTGTAATCCGCTCGGTCTGCCAGCCTGGCTTGAGCGAACTGAACCATTCAGAATCAGTCGGCTTGTTACCGCGAATGCCAACTGCCGCTGGAGTGCGCTGAAAGACAAAGAGTTCCTTCGCTGACTCAGCCAATTTCGGCACGACCTGAACTGCAGTGGCTCCAGTTCCGATGATACCGACACGCTTATCGGCCAACTTGTCCATCAACCCCTGTGAACTGCCACCGGTATAGCTGTAATCCCAGCGACTGGTATGAAATGCCCGACCAGAAAAAGTTTCGATACCAGGGATGCCTGGAAGTTTGGCCTTATGCAATACGCCACCAGCGATCACAATGAACTTGGCAGAAATGTCATCGGCACGCGATGTTGCGACTCGCCAACGTTTGAGATTCTCATCCCATCGCATATCAGCGATCTCAGTCTGAAAAAGAGCAGCGCGATACAGATCAAATGTCCGACCAAGAAGTTGACAATAGGCAAAAATCTCTGGAGCCTTCGCGTACTTTTCGGTCGGCATGTAGCCGGTCTCCTCCAGCAGAGGTAAATACACATAGGACTCAACGTCGCAGGCCGCATTGGGATAGCGATTCCAATACCATGTGCCACCGAAGTCGCCGCCCTTCTCGACAATGCGGAAATTGGTGATCCCTGCTTTGGTCAGATTGGCTGCAGCGATCATTCCCCCAAAACCACCGCCAACGATGACGACATCAACCTCTTCAATGACAGCGTCACGGGTAAAACCTGGTTCCACATACGGGTCACGATCAAATTCCTCGTAGTCACCAACTAGTTCTTTGTATTGCGCTACCCCATCAGAACGAAGTCGTTTCTGCCGCTCGGCTTGATATTTCTCTCTCAATTGATCAATTGAAAGATTCTCCGTGTAGATCTCATCATGGGCCATGGTGACTTCGCCTTTTCTCGCTACTAATCCCGTCTAGTCTCGCAAGAAGCGTTGGGCAATTCCAATTCCAGTCAGCACATCCTTCATATTTACTGACGGATGGCGCCTATCTGCTTTGACATCAGGAATCCCTTGCCCCAGTTGTTGTTAGAGTCCCCACAACACAGACTGATTGAGGGACCACGATGAAAATCAGAATTGGCGCACTACTGATCACTTCACTGCTGACGGCATGTTCAAACGGTGGTGGGTCAAATACTGAAGATTTGCTGGCACTCGGCGACAGCACAATCGCCGTGTCAACGACGATTCCCGATGAAACACCTACAACCGAAAATCAAACCACGACGGTCGCGACCCCGACAACTGTTGTCCCGTCGGTACAACAACCGGAATGTGATCTTGCTGCCCTAGCCCCCGATGAAGACACAACTGGACTTGTTCTCTTGGAATGCTTAGGTGACTGGATGATCACCTATTACGAACCGTGTGGAGAATGCGAGGGAGTCACCCCGTTTCACGCCGAAGATGGAGTGTGGAAATCGGCTGACGCTTTGTATGTTTACTGTTATTCAAAGGACGACTCCTACGGACAATCACCGCAAACGGATGTGTTGACTTCGTTGCAGATCATTCTTGCTGGTTATCCCTGTGATGAAACAGACAAGGCATACCATCCTGAAAAAGCCCAAGGACAACTCAAGTTCGGCGATATCGGGAACCGAGTTAAGACTCTTCAGACTGCGCTGATCAACAAGGGTTTTCTTGATGACAGTGCTGACGGCAGTTATGGACCGAGCACAATGCGCGCCGTCATGAACTTTCAGTATTCAGAAAATCTCACGGCGGACGCACTTGCTGGTGCCGACACCCACGAGGCTCTCGGGTTGAAGTTTCCCTGAAATTTTATCTACAGGTTGTGGCGATAGACATTTGTTTCGCGCGGCACAAAACCGAGTCGCTGATATAAACGATTTGCGGACTCACGCGACGGACGCGAGGTTAAATCAACCGTGATTGCACCATTGGCTTTTGCAAAATCAAGCGCTGCTCGATTGAGGGCTTCACCTGCACCATGACCGCGGGCCGAATCATCAACCACGACGTCTTCAATCCATGCCCGCACTCCAGTCGGAATACGAAACATCGCAAGAGTCAGTGAGCCGACAATTCGCCCATCAAGTTTCGCCAAGAACAATGTCGAAGCCTCGGACTTCACTAAGGCCTCTAATTCTGAGCGACTCGGAGGAGGGTTCGACTTTGACAGTTGAGGAATCAGCATCTCAAATGCCTGCACAATGTCATCGTCCACCACTTCACATATTTCGATCTGAACGCTCACGATAATGAGTCTAGGTTGCTTGCGTTCTACGGTAAGCCCATGGATTCACGTGAACTCTCAACAAAGGCTCGTGCACTCGGCGGTGCACTCGAACCACTCATCGGGCAGGTCTATTTTTCGCCGGAATGCCACGCCAACTATGTGGCTCTCGGCTTTGAACCCAGTCCAGGCGATATGAACGGTGTCGCTCTGCCTCAAGGTGATGCTTATTTCACCAGCCGTGGTTCGCTCATGGGTCAGGTCCCAGGTGAAGTCGTGGCAGCAGCCTTCGCAGTTTTTAACCCGCAAGTTGTCATCTCTGCCGTGACCGCTGGTTGGCAAATCACTGATGCGGCGACCATCTGTGCAGCGCGACGCAACGGCGCGATCGGACAACTAGAACGCATTCTCGGAGCCAAACCTGGTGGAGTCAATCGGGCGCGGCCAATCTTGGAACGTGCCGTGAGTGTTTTACGCCCCGAAGGTCGTCCGCTCTTCGCAGGAACGCTCGGCCAAACCATTCCCGAGACTGACCTCGGTGCTGTCTGGCACTTTGGAGACATGTTGCGCGAATATCGAGGCGACTCGCATACCGCGGCGTGGATTTCTGCAGGTCTCGACGCCACCGAAATCGGATTACTCACCGAACTATTTTGGGGTCTTCCTCTCAAGTCATATAGTCGCACTCGCGCCTGGAGTGAAGATGACTACAGCGCAGCCATAAATCGCCTTGAAGAGCGTGGCCTCATAAGTGACGGCGCGTTTACACCCGCTGGGCGCGAACTACGCGAACAGGTCGAAGTCCGTACCGATGAACAAATGCATGCTGTGATCAACGTGATCGGTGATGATTTTGATCACCTCATCGCCATGCTCACTCCATGGTCGCAGTTTGTTCGCAACTTCAAGGGTTACCCGGGATCGGGACCACACGAACTTGCCGAAGCTGCCGCAAAGTCGTAAATCAAGTGCTATCTCGTGGCAGACTGACACTGTGATCCTTACCGAACTTCGAACAACTACTCGTGAATTCGCTCAAGCCACTGGCTGGGAGCCCAACCCCGAAGGTCTATGTCGAGGTGAGATCTGCGTTCCGGCGCCTGGAGCCCTGAGTGCCGATGGTTCGTTGGATGTGGCCATTGCCGCCGCACGATTAGGTATGCCACTTGTTGAGGATGCCGATCATGGTGTGTGGTCGCTAGGCCCTGCGACTCTCAGTGGAAAATCGCTGAATACTGCTGTCGCTGCCGATCCTGAATTGATGAACTTTGATGGTTCCCCATTTCGCCTCTCATCGTTGCGAGGTAAAAAGGTAATCCTTGTTGCCTGGTCCAGTTATTGAGGCTGTCGCTCAAGCTTGCCCGGGTGGCAAGCACTGAACTTAGAAATCGCACAATACGGCGCAACCGTCGTCACTGTCGCTCTTGACATCAACGCTGAACATGCACGGCCGTGGCATGAACTTGGTCAAGCAACTCACCCAAGTGTTGTTGATACCTTGCACGCTACGAATCCACTTTTTGGTTTCACCAATATTCCGATGGCTGTATGGATCAACGAAGACGGTGTTTTAGTACGTCCAGCAGAAGGTGCTTCCATCGAACGCAACCCAATGCGCGATATGGAAATACCAGAGGGACTGCCCGAGGCTTTGGACAAAATGCTCCATGCCGTCAAGGACATTCCCGACGATGCTGAGGCCTATCGGGCAGCGATCATTGATTGGGCAAAAAACGGCGCATCTTCACCCTTCGCTCTGAGCGCCGAAGAAGTTGTCGAACGTAGCCAGCCTCGATCCGATAATGAAGCCCGTGCGACCGCCTGCTTCGAATTGGGTGATTACCTGCGCAAAACCGTGAGTCAAGATGCAGCCGTTTCTTGGTGGAAAGAAGCCCACCGTTTACACCCACAAAACCTCACCTACAAGCGTCAAGCCTGGACTTTGGTGACCACCGCACCTGGCGCCACGGAAAATGACCTCATGCAGGGTCCGAACGATGTGTACGACAGCAGTCTCGTGGCTGAGGTTTCTGGCGACGGTGGTTTCCTACAATTCATTGTCCGACCACAACTGTAGAAATCTGGCAAAACTGGTGTGACGATGAGCATTTCGCCATGAGTTCTGGGCGATAGCGTCAATGGTAATGGCTGATCTAGAACACATCCGTTGGATCCGTCGACCAGAGTTGAGTCGCCCCCATGTCATCGCTGCCTTCACCGGTTGGAATGATGCTGCCGATGCCGCCAGTACCGCTGTTAAACATCTTGTTGAAACCATGGGAGCAGCACCTCTCGCCGAGATTAATCCAGAAGAGTTCACTGACTTCGCGACAATCCGTCCGCATGTCAGGCTCGACAATGATTCGGCTCGACACATCGTGTGGCCGACTGTGAGTTTGTGGAGTGTCACTAGTGGTGATGTGGATCTCATCTTCGTGCTCGGTCCCGAACCAGCCTTGCGATGGAAATTGTTCTGTCAGCAAATCATTGGTGTCGCCGAGGAATACAAGGCATCGTCATTTGTTTCCCTTGGTGCTCTCCTCGCCGATGTACCTCATCGACGTAGCACCCAAGTTCTTGGTACTGCTACTGATCAAAACTTGATTGACCTTCACGATTTACAGCGCAGTCGTTACGAAGGACCGACGGGCATCGTTGGTGTTCTCAACGATGCAGCACATGCAGCAGGCTTTTCAACCGCTTCACTCTGGGCTGCAGTGCCTGCCTATGCCGCTCAAGTGCCATCGCCCAAGGCCGCAGCAGCCTTGATTGAACGACTGGCAGAAATTGTCGGCTGCGACTCACCCACCATGAAACTCGACGCTCAATCTGAAGTTTATGAAGAGCAAATTGACGAGATCATTAGTAGTGATCCATCAATGAGCCGTTACATCGAACGTTTGGAAAATTCTGGCGATGACGATGATTACGACGAAGATGAAGATGAGTACGACGATGACGATGACACCCTCTTCGGTGTTTCCCCAGATCAGTTGCGCTTTGATGGCATGGACGACGCTCCACCGATGAGCGGTCCGCTCCCCGATGAGCCGGTAGATAGCGATGCTTTGATGGAAGAAGTTGAACGCTTCTTACGCAGTCAGTCTGAGGACTAGATCAATTTTTTCGCCACACGGGATCGCGCGGCGCGTCAAAACTAGCGACACCCGATTGACCGTTGATTGCTGCAAATGCCATCGGTCCCCACCAGTCTGCTCCAGCAGTTGGATCTGGTAGTGCATCAGCAGCGAACCATCCAACGCCACTCGTCTCAAGCGGATGACCTTGCAATGAACCCCCAACGGGACGGCAGTGAAATAACAGCATGTACATTCCAAACCGACTGAAGCCCATTCGCTGACCATCCACAACACCGAGCAACTGCACTGGTTCACACTCAATGCCAGTTTCTTCATGCACTTCTTTCATCGCCACTTCACTCGCCGAGTAACCCACGTCAGCCCAGCCAGTTGGGTAGAGCCAAACTCCCGAATCTGGACGACGGACTAACAAAATTTCACCGGCATCATTTCCAACGATCGCCCCAACTGCGATTTTTGGAGTGACGTAGCCTGGTACGCCTTCACCAACCGACTCCATCCATTCCTGCACAAAGTGGTCCTGTTCACGACGAACCTCAAGGGCCTCATCGGCGGCGGCTTTGATATCAGCGGCCACGTGAAGAACTTCTTCGTAACGTTCACGCTCATACAGGTTTTGTGTGAAGCCAATGCCAGTGCGAGCGATACCCGCGAGGGCTTCACTCCAGCGGACTAAATCACGTGTGAAGTCGGATGGATTGGCATCACTCATGTCAAGAAACTATCGCATCAAACTGACAAAGTGAAAAGAATCGCTCGTTCAACTTCTTGACGATGAAATTGATCGGTGAGTTTTGCGCCCGAAGCAGTCCGCACATAAAAAGCGTCGACCACTTCATCACCAATGGTCTGCACGGTGGCATGTCGAATATCTAGACCGACATCGGCCATGGCTTTAGTGACACGATGCAAAATACCGTGCTGGTCAGGAGCACGTACTTCAATGACGGTTGCATTAGAGGAAGCCTCATCAAAAAATGTCACCCGCGCTGGAGCCAATTCTCCCGCAGAACGACGTTTGCGCCGATATGTTTTGGCACGTTCGGCAAGACGCGACTCAAGAGCCAATTCACCATTCAGGGCTCGCGTGAGATTTGTGATCACTGGCGCCCACTCAATGGGGCCGTGCGCCGGCACGACAACTCGAAATTGCGAGGCAGCCATACCCTGCTCATCAGAATGCGCCTGTGCGCCCAAAACGCTGAGACCATGAAGCGCCAAAACCCCCGCCACACGACTAAATGTTCCGGGACGGTCAGGACTGACAACCGTCACCGAATCATCAGAGACACCGAAGGTCACAACACCACCAGCCATCATTTCAAGAACTTCTGCATCAGGGAATAAGCGCCATTGCGCATCTTCAACACCAGCACCACCAAGTACCAGATGTACACGTCGCACTAAATCATTAACGAGTTCAGCTTTCCAAGATCCCCACGCCGAAGTTCCTGTCGCCAGACTGTCGGCTTCGGTCAAACCATGAAGCAAATCAAGCACCAATGAAGTTTTCACTTCCTCGGCGACCATCATGATCGTGGCGCTGTCAGCAAGATCGCGACGTGTTGCGACATCGGGTAACAACAAATGATTTTTTACCATTGAACACAAGATCTGCGTATCATCACTGTTTAGTCCAAGACGCGGGCCCATTCGCTCAACCATCACGACACCGACTTCAGTGTGATCGCCTGGGTATCCCTTGCCGATGTCGTGGAAGAGAGCGCCGAGTACTAACAAGTCGGGCCGCGCCACACGATCAGCCCAACTAGCAGCATTGGCAGTGGCCTCCCACAAATGACGATCCACAGTGAAGCGGTGATATGCGTTGCGTTGCGGTTTGCTCCGATTCGGTGCCCACTCGGGAAGTACTTTGACCCACAGTCCACGCTGATCAAGGGCTTCCAAAACTGGAATCGCATCGTGACCAGTCAATAAAAGTCCAACAAAGTCATCAATCGCCCCAACAGGCCATGGAGATGGCATAGGCGCTGAAAACTCTGCGAGACGATCCAAAGTCGGTCGATCAATGCGCGTTTTATGTCGCGCTGCTGCAGCGGCTACACGTAAAAGAAGTGTCGGATCGCTTGAGGGGTCCACGGTTTCATCGAGGTGAATCTCTCCATCATGCAAAATGACACCTGG
>CAMAYS010000089.1:0-8486 GCA_945862545.1 Bifidobacterium breve
CATGGCTTCGATCATGGGGCACAAGAATTCCACTCCTCAGAGACAGAGATATTTCCGAGGATTTCAAGTCCGGTATTTTTGCGGCCCCAACCCGCTGAAATAAGAGCCACAGCAGAACCTCTCCACGCCACATCACCTTTTGCGTGCGCGTGCAGAACCTCAAGATCAAAACCGTGGGGTGTCAGAAGCCATTCTCCCGCACCATCGGTGCAGTGCAGATGTAGCGAGCCCCGAGGGAGTTCTCTCTGATTACGCTTCGCCCAAAAGGGCAACATCTCGAGATATAACTCATCAATACCATCGCAGGCAATATCGCGATTCATCGATATTTCAATACCCAAGGCTCTTTGCAGATCACATAGATGCATCGCACTCTCATGAGCCATACGCCGAAAATAGAAACTCGCCGTCTCATGGGAAGACCATGTCCACATTTTTTCATCGGGTGATACCCCCGAAAGCGACTCAAGAACGGAGTCACAACGTTGGGCGAACCACGGCAAGACTGCGTCTTCATCAGGGGCTTGAGCTTCAGATCCCGGCCCAACCCGAACGAGGGAACGGGGAAGCACCACGGCGTCCACCATGGCGAATACTTTCCCGATATGAGAGATCAAGTCGTGAACGGTCCACCCTGGGCAATCTGGCACTCGCCGATCAAGATTGTTCACACTGAGTAATTGCAAGTCGTCGATCGATGAACGCAAAGACTGCACGTACTGCGATGAAGAGAGGGTATGCATGTCACTCAGATTAGTTCTTTAAAAAGGTGAGTGCGTGCGGTGCTAGCAATAATGGTGGCGCACACTTTAGGATTGTGTAGACAACGATTTGGAGTTTTTATGAACGAGTCTGACAACGAAAAGCCTGCAGTTGATCCTGCAGTTATCGAGCACCTTCAAGAGGCCGTGAGTCAATTGCGAGAATCGGTGAGCAAACTTGATGACGTTGCCATGGATGTCCTGCGTTCGGCTTATTCGCGCCGCGAGGGGAGACCGGCGATTGATAAGACTATTACTCAGGCCCGCCGAGCCATAGAAAAAGCTATCCATTTGATTGACATTGAGAGTCACTCCTAAAACCTCTGCGCCTTATCACTCAGTGCTGCTAATAGTTCGTCAAAACTTTTTTGGAAAGAGAGCACTCCCTCATCCTCAAGTTGGCGAGCCACGTCATCCATGTCAACTCCCACCTCCGCTAATGCGGCCCACACTTGGTGACTCTCGTGCACATTTTGATCAATCGTCGTTCGCAGGGTTCCGTGATCAGCGAAGGCTTCTAAAGTTGCGTCAGGCAGAGTATTCACTGAGTCGTGACCGATTAATTCGTCAACATACAAGGTGTCGGGGTAACTGGGATTTTTTGTACTCGTTGATGCCCATAGGGGTCGCTGAACTGATGCGCCATGTTGCGCCAGTGCCTCCCAACGCATCCCACTAAACGTCGTTCGGAATCGGTCATATGCGAGTTTCGCTTGCGCTACAGCGGCACGGCCCCGCAGTGCCAAAGCGGTGGGAGTCCCTATGAGGTCAAGTCGTTTATCGACTTCGGCGTCAACACGGCTAATGAAAAATGAGGCCACACTGGAGATTCTGTTGATACTCAAACCAGCGTCCAGGCGTTCTTCAAGGCCCGCTAGATATGCATCCATCACCTTTTGGTAGCGGTCCAAACTGAAAATCAAAGTGACGTTGACATTGCGACCAGCAGCGATCATCGCTTGCACCGATTCAAGGCACGGCACAGTGGCGGGAATCTTGATCATCAAGTTTGCGCGAGAAACGGTTTCCCAAAGATGTTGGCCGGCCAAAAGAGTCGCGCTGTGATCATGGGCGAGGTTCGGGTCAACCTCGACGCTGACAAAACCATCCCCGCCGTTGCTATTTTTGTAGACAGATTCAAAGACATCAAGGGCCCCATGAATATCTTGTAGCACCATCGCCCAGTAACAATCAATAATTGAATTATCTGCTGAGATCAGAGAACGGAATTGCTCGTCATAGTCAGCAGAACCCTGAATCGCTTTTTGAAAAATAGTTGGATTTGACGTTAAACCACGAACACCAGCATCGCGAATACCCGCTAAATCTCCTGAGGTAATCAGGCTCCGCTTTAAATTGTCAAGCCATGGACTTTGCCCATGTTCAGCATGCAGGCGCATCAAACGATCTGTGGAAACCATTCCACAAGCGTGACAGATAGAGCGCCGTTGGGCGCGCACCGTTCAACGTTTGAGCAGTTTTTTTACAGCCGAGACCACGCTCAATGGGTTGATCCCAAGACGATCGAGAGCCTCCGAACCTGGAGCACTTGCGCCAAAGCGATCAATACCGACACATGAGTCAGCAAAGAGCTGCCATCCAAAGGTCGTACCCGCTTCCACCGAGACGGTCTCCACATCTCTTGGGAGGATTTCGTTTGCTTCGACTGGGTTCGTAGCCCGAAAGGTCGCAAAGCGGTCCCATGAGGGCAAGGAGACGACTTGGGCGTCAATACCCGTTGCCAGTAGATCATCTGCCGCCTGCAGGGCCACGTGAAGTTCACTGCCGGTGGCCACAATGACAACATCGGCGTTGCCAGCGGCCCGGCGAACGATACCCGCCCCATGTGCAACGGCCGACCCATCGGTCAGCACGGGCAGATTCTGTCGGCTCAAAATGAGTGCCGTCGGACCATCATGCTCAAACGCACAACGAACTGCTTGGGCAGTCTCATTTGCATCGCATGGGCGTATCACTTGCAGGTCAGGTATCGCTCGCAAGGCTGCAAGGTGTTCAATAGGTTGATGAGTCGGACCATCTTCACCAACTCCAACTGAGTCGTGGCTGAACACAAATAGACATTTTGCTTTGGAGAGTGCCGCTAGTCGAATCGGTGGCTTCATGTAGTCAAAGAACACAAAGAAGGTTCCACCAATGGGATACACACCACCGTGCAAGGCCATTCCCACCATCGCCGATCCCATGGCATGTTCACGCACGCCGTAATACATCTGACGTCCTTGCGGATTCTCTGCAGACATTGGAGTCTGCCCAGAGAGTTTCGTACCTGTATTTCCAGTGAGGTCCGCCGAACCAGAAACAAGTCCTGGCTGTTTCGGTAAGACCGCGTCAAAAACTTTTTGCACCGCAACTCGAGTAGCGATTGATTCGCCGAGTGCGAAACTTGGCAATGCTTCTTGCCAGTCACTGAGACCACCGTTCCACGCCGCCGTCCACTCTTGCTTCAGTGGACTGGCCTCAAGACGCCCTTCCCAAGCCAAACGCTGTTGAGCCCCCTGTAGTTTTGCGGATTCACGACAGGCAGCCACGACATCTACAGGAGCCCAAAAAGGCTCGTCGGGGATATTCATCGCCTGCTTCGTACGCGTCACGTGTTCGGCGTTGAAAGGGTTGCCGTGTGCTTCGTGTTTTCCCGTCCAGTCCGGTGAAGGAAAACCGACTTGGGTGCGCAGGATCAATAACTTTGGTCGATCGTCATTTGAATCCCGAGCTGCCGTGAGGGCGGATTCCAGAGCATCTAAATCGTCACCGATCGCACCGAGGTTGCTGACTGACCAGCCGTAGCTAGAAAAACGCAGTGCGACGTCGTCGCTGCAGGACAAGTTGGTCCCGCCATCGATCGTGATTTGGTTGTCGTCAAAAATGACAATCAAACGACCAAGTTTTTGATGCCCAGCCAACGAAGCTGCTTCATGGCTGACACCTTCCATGAGGCATCCATCTCCAGCCACAACATATGTATGGTGATCACAGACCTCTGTACCGAATCGCGCTCGAAGATGCCGTTCGGCCAACGCCAAACCAACTCCATTGGCAAATCCTTGACCGAGTGGTCCAGTCGTCACTTCGACACCTGCGGTGTGACCCCGCTCGGGGTGACCAGGGGTCGCTGAGCCCCATTGGCGAAAGGCTTGGATATCTGACATCTCCAAGCCATAGCCCTGCAAGAAAAGCATTGAGTATTGCAAAATCGAAGCGTGCCCCGCCGACAATATAAATCGGTCGCGATCGGGCCACAGGGAATCAGTGGGATCGTGTTTCATGACCCGGCTGTAGAGCACATGTGCCAGCGGTGCCAATGCCATTGCCGTACCTTGATGTCCGCTTTTGGCTTTCAGCGGTGCGTCCATGGCAAACCCACGGGCGATATTTACTGCAGCGGTGTCAAGAGCAAGAGTTAAGTGAGTTGGCACACTCAGACTGTAACCCGCAGGAGCCTCAGCAAAGGAAGGCGAAACTCAGGCGGGGGGCAACAATGTGAAAGGAACTAAATGCCAAGGTCCCTTGTCAACCCTGCAGTGTGCGAAAATTTGCCCATATTCAGTGAAATCAAGTTCACCTTTGACTAGTCGGTATGTGAACTTTCCGGGGTCAACAGTAAAGGGACTGACGTTGCGTCCGATGATCGGATCATCTTCACCTTCTCCTTGACGAAAAACCACTTCAAAAACTCCGGCGCCACTGCCGTCTGGTGCACAAAAAATCAGCGCCACAAGATGGGGATCAATAGTCAGTGGTACCGGCGATGGCGCGGCCATTGAGAACATTGCGCCAGTGATATCAATACGCGTACTCGGACCTGGTGCTTGGCGGAGTTCAAAATTCTCAACAAAAAGGGCGGAAACAATTCGCATACCTGCGAGGGTAGCGAGAGATCTAGCGAACTTGTTGCCCTGAGACCCAAACAGCCGCCACATCTAGGTCATCACTGAGCGCTGTGATATCGGCGCGACAACCACTCATAATGACCCCTCGATCATTTTTGCGAAGGAGCCGACTGGGAGTGCCTGTGGCTGCTTGAAGCACCAAGGGGAGAGGAACATCGGCTTGCCGCACGCAGAACTTGATGGCATCAGGCATGGTGATGGTGCTCCCTGCCAAGGTCCCATCGGCGAGGCGGGCCGCCCCGTCAATAACCGACATGTTGATCTCCCCGGCGATACCCGATCGCCACGCAACGGAATCGGTCACCAACACCATCCCACCGCTTTTGGCGGCGAAGGACAAACCGACGAGTTCAGATGAGACGTGCACACCGTCGGCAATGATCGAAGCGCAGAGTTTCGGTTCAAGTAACGCCCAAGCCGCTAAACCTGGCTCGCGGTGATGGAGACCACTCATGGCGTTAAACAGATGCGTGACCAAAGATGCTCCGTTAGCGACCATGTCTTCAAACTGCTTGCGCGTCGGACGCGAGTGACCGATAGCGACGTTGGTTGAAAGACTTGTCGCCAAGGCACATGCTTCACTCGACTGTTGTGATTCGGCTCCCATCGTCATGAGAACCACATCATCTAAGTTTGTTTCCAACCAAGACAAATCAGGATCGCAAATATACTCACCGCGATGTGCCCCGTGAGCGCTTCCAAGAAATGGGCCTTCAAGATGAATGCCGAGGATATTCGGCGCAAAACTAGAGCTTGCTTTCCAACGGCGAATTGAATCCATTGCTGTGCGATAGCGCTTCAGCGGAGCACTCACCAGAGTCGGGCACCAACTCGTGACACCTTGATCAAGTAACAAATTACCTAGGCGATCCCACGCTTGTTGATCATCATCGCTTGCGGCTTTCCAGACATCCACATCGTCAATGCCGTTAACCTGCAAGTCAACAAATCCTGGCACGATCATATGTTCAGTCGTGACTTTCTCATCAGCACCGACCGCAGTCACTGAGCGTATGCGACCATCGCGGATTTCTAGACGCGCTCGATGAAAAGCGCCATCTGTTAACAAAACACGCGATGAACTCACAAACACCGAAGTCATGTCACTATCCTGCCTCGCCCCAACAGCAAATCAAAGGCATTGCTGTGGCACAGTAAGTCGGTGAGCATTCTTAACAGCAACGGACAAACCTTGGGATATGGCGTGGTCGGCGCTCCGCTTGGGACAGCAGGGATCCCAGTCCTGATGTATCACGGCACGACGATGAACCGGAACGCATGGGATCTAGTCATCGGATCCATGCCAACGGAGCACACCTATATCCAAATTGATTTCCCCGGCTCCGGCGAATCCTCTCTGCCGTCATCCCCGCTCTCAGTTCCAGGTCTAGTAGCAGATGCGCTTCTAGTCCTCAACCATTTAGAAGTTGAAGAATTTCATGTTGCGGGGTTTTCCCTCGGTGCAGTCATTGCCGCGGCCACTGCCGCGCTGGAGCCGAAAAGGGTCCGGAGCGCAACAATGTTGTGCGGTTGGAAGACCACTGACGCACGTATGCGTCTGACTTTCGACCTATGGAAAAGATTGATTGCAAACGATCCAGAACTATTTGCAAGATACGCCTTCGTTGATGGCTTTACCGCGAATACTCTGACCGCTCTTGAACCAATGATTGAGGCGATTCTGCCGACAACCAAAGACTCCATAGCCCCAGGCTCGGAGGCCCACCTAGATCTTGACTTAATTATTGATATCTCGGATCTGTGCGACCAGATCTTGGCACCCTGTTTAGTGATCAGCGGAAGTCAAGATCGCTGGGTGGACCCAAGCCACTGTCAAGAACTAGCTGATGCAATCTCCGACTCACGATATGTCTCCTTGCCAGCAGGACATTTAGTGATTCAAGAATTGGCAGGCGATGTAGCCCAACTATTGAGCGCCCACATCTCGCAGGGAGAGCGAACATGACTTCTTCAAAGGTTGATCCTCAACAATTTGCAGAGCTCGCGACGAGTGCTCGTGAACGTTGGTCCAATTTTGGGAATTGGGAACGGATCTATTTTCCGTCGCTGGTGGGGGTTCAGGTTGAAGAATTGCGTGTTGACTATTGTCGCATGCGCCTACCTTTTCGCGCTGAACTAGAACAACCTATGGGAGTCGTCCATGGGGGAGCGATAGCCACACTGATTGATGTCTGTGTGGTTCCCGCTATTGGCACTGCGTACGAGAAGGTTGTCGATTATTCGACCGTTGATCTTCACGTGCAATACCACCGAGCCTTAATTCAAGAAGACGCGGTGTGCCATGGGTGGGTCACCAAACGCGGCCGAAGCGTGATTTTCTGTGAAGCCGAAGTCATCGGCGCGAGCAGTGACAAAGTCATCGCCCACGGTTTTATGACGTACAACGTCTCACCCCAAAGAGTCTGAGATTCCTAAAACCTTAAGGGCATTGAGACGCAGGAATTTTGGCCACACCTCAGCCTTGAAAGGCACTTGTGGCATATCACCCATAATGCGCTCGTAGGTTAAACCCATCGGCCAATAGCCGGCATAAATCACTCGATCTGACCCACGCGAATTGGCGTAATCAATGATTCGCGGATCGTAGTGCTGCGGTGCAAAGGCACTCGTTGAGTAATAAAGGTTGGGCCACTTGAGCATTAGTTTCACGGCTAACTCGGTCCAAGGCTGGCAACCATGGCGGGTCACAATCTTCAGTTCCGGAAAGTCATAACAGACAATGTCTAAGAGTTCAACATGCTGGCACATGCTCGGCACACGAGGACCAGGAATACCAGCACAAATGAAAATCGGGATACCTAACTCGGCACAGACCGAGTAAATCGGATACCAGCGAGCGTGATCAATGGGAACCTGTGGCGTGCATCCCGCTGGAAAAGTACCAACTGCCTTGAGCCCGAATTCTTCATACAGTCGGCGGATTTTGCGCACCTCATCCACGCCATTATTGGCATCAGCACTGCATGAGGGAATGAACCGTTCCGGGAACTGTGACATTGCACGAATTCCAGGTTCACCTTCGATGCCAATCATTGAGCGCTCAATGCCGAAGTGGTCCATGGTATTGATCGCTACTTCCACCGGATCAATATCCTCGGTCAGGGCACCAGGCACATTGTGCTTAAAAAGGTACTCAACGGGAAACATCGTGTCCTTACTCTCTTGATCACGAATGTTGCCACGAAAGAATTCATACAGACGGCGCGGATCTGGGTCGGGAAACCCCATCATCGTCTCAATAATGCCGAGTCCCTGAAAGCCAACGACAGGCATGGTCGATTCAAACGAGGTCATCTCACAAGCCTAAAAATTCGACGACATTGTGGTGCATGATTTTTCTAATATCAGCATCATTGAAGCCATGTAAATCATGGATGAACGCCGTTGGTACCTCAAGTCCCTCAGCGTGTGGGAAATCGCTGCCAAACATCAACTTCTCCACTCCGATTGTCTCAGCCAATAACACGATGTCATCCTCATAGAAGGGCGCCACCCACACATGCTCACAGAAATCTTCAACGGGATCTTTGCCAAACATGAAAGGCTGCTGGGAGTAGGCCTTCTTTAATTTCTTGATCAGATTGGGTACCCACTCCGCTCCAGCCTCAATCGATGACACACGTAGTTTTGGATGCCGTGTAAACACACCGTGACTGACCAATATGGCAAACATGTCAAAGGGGGCGCGATCACTGGTCATGACTCGCATCGGTGAACTTTTGAAAGCTTCAAATTCGCCGCCAGGCTCCCAGTCGTCAATGTACTTTCCGTATCCAGCATCACCCGAGTGAAAAGC
>CAMAYS010000090.1:0-8428 GCA_945862545.1 Bifidobacterium breve
ATCAATACCCTGTCCGGTCAAGAAACAACTTTGGGAGGACTCGGAGCCGACCTGATGCTGGTCGTCAATGTCGCCAGCAAGTGTGGACTCACGCCGCAGTACACGGGTCTTGAAGCGTTGCACGAGAAGTATGCCAACCGTGGTTTCAGCGTTGTCGGTGTTCCGTGTAATCAGTTCATGGGTCAAGAGCCGGGTACTGCCGAAGAGATTGCGACGTTTTGTTCGACGTCATACGGTGTCACTTTCCCGCTTCTTGAAAAGATTGAAGTCAACGGTGAAGGCAGCCATGCCATCTACACCGAACTCACAGCCTCGGCCGATGCCGAAGGCCACACGGGTGACATCCGCTGGAACTTTGAAAAGTTTCTCGTGAGCAAGTCAGGCGACATCATCGGGCGATTTGCTCCCATGGTCCAGCCAGATGACGCGACTTTGGTGGCCGCCATTGAGGCACACCTTTCACGCTAAGTTTTTCATGTGAGGGCCCGAGAGCGATCTCGGGGATCAAAGGGGAATCATGTCGCATACGCATCAAAGTGAACGCGTCGCTATCGTCACTGGGGCAGCCGATGGAATTGGTGCGGGCATTGTTCGTCGATTAGTGGAAGACGGCGTTCGTGTTGTGGCTGCAGATATTGATGTTGGGTCAGGTGCAGCACTGCAGACACAATTTGGCGAGCGGGTGCGATTCGTGCGCACCGATGTCACCAGTGAGCAAGACATCGTTGCCTTAGTTGCCGACACTGTGTATGTCTTTGGCACGGTAGACATTTTGGTTAACAATGCTTGGGGTGGCGGTGGCATGGGACGCGTCGAATACAAAACTAATGAGTTACTTCAACATGGTTTAGATATGGCCTTCTATGCAGCTTTTTGGGCAATGCGCGAGTGTTTCCCGATCATGAAAGCCCAGTCTTGGGGTCGTGTCATCAACATGTGCTCACTCAATGGGGTGAACGCTCACATGGGAACTCTCGAGTACAACGTTGGTAAAGAAGCTTTACGCTCATTGACGAGAACGGCTGCCCGTGAATGGGCATCAACGGGAATCGTCGTGAACGCTCTCTGTCCAGCGGCCAAGAGCGCTGCTTTTCGCCGAGTCATGAGCCAGCATCCAGAATTAGTTGCTTCAGCGGACGCTCACAATCCAATGGGGCGTATCGGCGACCCGTACGACGACATTGCCCCCGTTGTCTCTTTTCTCGCCAGTGAAGATTGTCGGTACATGACAGGGAACACGCTTTTTGTGGATGGTGGCACACACATCAATGGTTCGTCGTGGGCGCCAGATCTTGGTGATCATTGACCTGCGGTTTAGGAAAAGAAAGAAACGTGTCTAAATTCGACTTGACAGATTCTTTTCGGCGGCGACTCTAGGTAACTCACACCATCCAGGGGCCCAGAACAACAACCCGCAGGGTTCATTTCTCAGAAATATTCTTCCCGTGTTGATGCCGCCGAAGGCGGTAAGAACACAAATAGATAAATAGTTAAAAAGCCCGCACGGGACGGACGTAGAGCGTGCTGTCCTTGTTGTAGTTGCCCTGATTGCCGCCGGTGAAATACTGGCTCCACGCGCCGCCGTCGACGAGCTCAGAAGAACTCCAATAGTCGTTAGTAGAAAAACCACCAACACTCGCCCGATTGATGTACAACTTTTTCAGCTCATCTTTCGAGGGTAAAAACCAGTCTGATTCGCCACTGTTGCTATAGTCGGCCGCAAGATCGGCTGCAAAACCAGCAGGGTCCGAACATCCATCCACAATCCTTGCCGTGTTTCCTTCACCAGTACCAATCGCTGTCGCATCAGCAAAAATGATCGACTCCCCGTTACAACCCCAATCAGCTGTCGGGTCAGCAGTCATCCCATCACAGTTGTTCTGCCAGCCGGCACACGCTGCCTCAAAATATTGCGAACCCACAGCTCGAGTCATATCAACATAAAAGATTTTTCCGTCACCAGGACCTGTGTCACCCACACCGTACAGAGCAAGGATGATCGTCTTCGAAGACGTTTTCGCCAGATAATTACCTGACTTCGCGATCTTCAATTTCAACGTGCACGACCCCGTCGAACCCATCGTCAATTTTGTTGGATTACTTTTCGGCGACAAGATACACGAACCCGTTTTCGACCAAGTTTTCACACCAGGCGAATTCGTTGAAGCAATAGCCGACAGGTTCTTCACCTGACCCGCCTCCAAAGACGACACCTTCCACGTCACCGTCGTCGATGTCGCAGCCGCCACAGAACCAGCAGTCACACCACCCACCAATCCAGCCACAACAAACACCACAACCACAGCACGACCACGCACAAAACCAAACATCACAACCCCCGCCTACAACACCCACGGAGACCGAATATCCCCGCCACCCGACCTTACCCCCAATCCAACTCACCCCCGACACAAATCGACCACACGACCAGCGGTTTAGGAAACCTAAACGCATGTACCTTCTCAGCCGTGTCTCCATGTATGGCGGATCGCCCGCAATTACACGCCCCGCATTTTATATTTCATGATGTCCGGAGCCGTGAGGCTTGAGCCACACTTCGCGCTGGCCGCCATTACTTCTGGATCCATCAGCGAAGCGGTGTCAAAGTAGTCTGCGGCGTAGACAGTAAATCCATCGCGGTAACGGCGCACACTGGTTCCGCGAAACATGGGCACACGCTCGCCGTCGCTGGTGACTGCTACTTGCACCCACTCCTGCAGATAAGTCTTGCCATTATTTAGTTCGGGGCCGACTGGCATGAACTCGATGTTCCCGACGCGTGGCATGATGTCCATAATCCACGACTTGATTTCATCGCGACCATGAAAGACTCCGAATATTGGATCGTGATACACCGAGTCAGTGGGGTGGAACTGTTCGCAATCAGCGTCAAAGTCCACTTCCGAGCACACCGTGACTGGCGTAGCCAGATGTCGTTGCCACTCTTTAGGTGATGGCGCATCGGGCAACGGTGCTGCCTCAACTCCAGGTGGTGGTGGAACACGAAACGAGCCCGTGTCATACACATCACAAGCCCATGTGATCCAACTGTCTCGATAGCGGCGCACACTCACACCTCGCGACATCGGCATTTTCCCTTCACCCATTCCCATGGCTTGCATATCGGCAACCATTTGCCACTCATCAAGAGTTGTGACGCCTTCACCGTCATCGAAAAACTCAGGCTCCGCTGTGGGAACAAACTCGATGAAACTAATTTCCGACATCATCGGCACGAGCCAACCGCGAATATTTCTTTGCCCATAATACGAGCCGTAAATCGCATCAAAATAACGTGAATCCGTCGGATGCATAAAGTCCGCCATCAGATCAATGCCAGCACGCCCAACTGCGGGATGAGAAAGCGCTGTCATCATTTCTTCAGGCGACAGATTGCTGGGTTGCGTGACTAGACGATCAACGCTGAGGGGTTGATCAGTCAATGACTCAGCAAACTTCTCAACGAACTTTTCAACTTTATTCACAATGAAATCTCCCTTTTAAATAACGACTGACTTTTATCTAACTACGAACTAATGAACCCGGTCGCGCCCCAGTATCGGCATCATGACGGCGCGTGACTTGACCTTTCACCAGTGTCGCCAAATAGCCCTTGACGGGCTGAATCAGACGCGTCCCACCTGCAGGCAGATCATGAAATGCCTTGGGTGGTGAGACCGTGAGATTTTCGAAGTCAATGACATTGATATCGGCGCGCAGTCCGACTGCGAGACGTCCGCGATCGTTCAAACCGTACAAATCTGCATTACGGCTCGTCTGTTTCGCCACCAAGAACTCCAGCGGGATGCGTTCACCGAGATGACGATCACGAGCCCAGAACGTCAATTGGGTTGTCGGCATCGTCGCATCACAGATGAGAGTCACATGCGCTCCAGCATCAGAGAGACCAGTCACGGTTTCTGGGTGCATCAGCATCTTGCGTAAAACCTCTTGGCTTTCATGCACATTCGCTCCACCCATCAGGGCACACATCGCGGCCCCGTTTTGCTCGAGCATGTAGTCGTACAACAAACTCAAAACATTTTCACCCGTGGATGCTGCCCGTGAACCGAGCATGTTTGATGGGTCTGGTTCATAGTCCACCGGGTCCGCTAGTGGGTACATGAAACTGGCCGCGTTTTGGAAGAGTTGATACATGTTGGCCATCGAACCTGGTTGGTCAACGGGCACATCACCTTCGGACATGATGGCGGCTTTGACTTCTGGCTTAGCCATTTCTCGCGCTCGCTCAGCCAAAGATAAATGCGTCAACTTCATGTACGTCGGTCGACGCTGGAATGCGTGATAGCCCGACAACCCCGATGCCAATCCGATCGGCCGTGATGGAACTTGCGGAAACAATTGCGCCCCTGTTTGATTAGCGGTGACAACCATTTCCAGCAGTCGTTCCCAAGTATCTGGGGCATAGTCGGGTGATTGGACCAAGGTGAATGTGACCTTGCGTCCACTTTGGCGAGAAAAATCAGCCATCAATGTCAGTTCGGCTTCAGGAGTCGTGCGTTCTCCACCAAGGCCTTCCAACTTGCCGACAGTTCCCGCGGGAATCATTTCAAAGACGCCTCGACCCGCTTTTCGCATGGCTTGTGCGATCGCCGAAAGTTCTTGATCAGGAGCAAAGGTTCCGGGTACTGGTGAACCGTCAAGAGCGCGATGCCCAATAGTACGCGAGGTACTAAAACCTACGGCTCCAGCAATGAGCGCTTGCGTCACGAGGCGCGACATTTCGTTCAGATCTTCATTGGTGGCATCAAGATTTTCTTTACCCCGCTCACCCATCACGTAATACCGCAATGCGCCATGAGCAACCTGTGCACCGATATCCAACGAGTACCGACGACTGGCGATGTAATCCATATATTCGGGGAACGATTCCCACTGACCCCACTCAATGCCTTCATATAAAGCAGTGCCCGGAATATCCTCAACGCCTTCCATGAGTTCAATCAGTGCCTTTTCGCCACCTGGTCGCACTGGCGCAAAACCTACGCCACAGTTACCCATCACGATTGTCGTGGCACCGTTACCAGCTGATGGATCCATGACTTCGTCCCAACTCACCTGACCGTCGTAGTGGGTATGGACGTCAACCCAACCTGGCGTGACTATGGCTCCATCGGCGTCAATAATTTCACGAGCCGATTCGGTGATCGAACCTCCGACCTCAACGATCAACCCATCGCGCACACCAACATCGCCTTGACGTCGAGCATCACCCGAACCATCAACGATCGTTCCGCCCTTAATCACATAATCCAGCATCATGACCCCCCAGTCAAAATCTTACGAAGGGTAAGTTAGCCCACGATCAGCCAATTAGTCGTGCTCTAGAAGCCCCGCCTCTTTGGACCATTGCCAATGCATCCGGCCATGTCCAGCATTGGCCGCAAGAACTCCGCCGACGGTGCCATCAGCCCATGGCGCACCAGGCAAAGTTTCGGCTAACTGCTCGTCAGAAAGTTCACTCAGCAATTGCAATGTCACAGAACGGGCACTGGCCGTTACGGCGATTGCTGCGCTCAAGGTGATACCGCCATGTTGCACCTGCCACTCTTCAGTCATTGCGTGCACCGTGGCCATAATCTGCTCGACGGTGCGGGGCTGTCCCGAGGCATCAGTGCGCAGACCAACAGGATTACTGTCGCCGCCAATGTGGCGCCGAATCATCGCCGCGAAGTTGCGCTCAATCAGAGCAAGGTGCACAAAATGGTCGGTGGCCGTCCACATATTGGAGGCATCATGTTCACTGGGTGTCAAAGGACGCACAAGTTGCTCTTCAGAAAGTTCGCTCATCGCGTTCAACAGCCAGACCCGGTCATTATTCAGCGTGGTCTCTATCTCAACGCGGTTCATGCATCCCCCTCAACATGGTCAGTCTCACACATCTCACAGAGAATAACGACCCAAGGATGAGACACGCATCTTTGGCGGACCAAGGCTTTGGTCATGATCACTGGAGCGGGTGACGGGAATCGAACCCGCATAATCAGCTTGGAAGGCTGAGATTCTAACCATTGAACTACACCCGCATGTTGCGTCCCTATCGTATCCGCACGCCGAGGGTTCGCCACGGGTTGGTTCAACTTTCGTGCCTGTTCGACGACCGTTTTAGGGGGTCATCGTGGGCATTGAATCCCGCTGGCGAAACTCATCAACTGTCAACTCATAGATATCTTCGAGGCCATCAATCTCATCAACTTCTTGACCCACGCAGGTAAACCCCATTTTGCGAATCAATTGTTGAGAGGCAGTGTTATTCACACCGACTTGATAGCGAAAAACCTTCACACCCGGTTCCGCACCCGCCCACTTCCACATCCCTAGCAACGCTTGCGTGGCGAATCCCTGTCTTTGAAAAATTCCCTCAACTCCAATACCGATTTCTAACATCCCACGCTCATCAGGTGGTCCATGAAAACTCGTACTGCCGATGACGACACCAGTTGAGCGAAGCACCATCAAGCGCACGAACCATTTGTTCACACTCTCATCTGCTTTAATCTGCGGGATGCGCCAACGTAGTGGGCCATCTTGTGACATCAAGATGCGATGGGGATTAGTAAATGATGCACCCGAAAAAAGATGTGGGTCATCTGGCGTTTCGAAAAGCGCCACGGTGTCGGCAGCGCCAAGATGGACAAGATCCAAATGCTGCATAAAAATCACAGGCTGGGTGTCATTGTTCATATTGAGAGACCATCTTTATTTAAGAGACCATCATTATTTAGGAGACCATATCCACGGTGACTACTACAACTGCGACAGTGCACCAGCAAGTCCCGCCAAACTCATGGGTATCACCCATCCCGCAACCGTCACGATGTCGCCTTGAGCGATGTCTTGCTCACAACTTAAGGCGAATAGTTGATCCCGCTCACCGATTGGCGCACCTGCCGACAACAACTGCAGGGTTTTTCGAGCATGAGCCACAGTCTCGGGCGCACCCCCAATAACCGACTCTCCGAGTTCAATCATCTGCTGATCAATAAATGAAATCCACGGCTGAGCGAATGCCACATCACTTGGCGTCAACATCACCGAGGGCATGCTCGTTGACGTTGATGTGCTGATTAGTGACGGCGATGTCGTCGTCGAAGAAAGTTCATCGGCGACAGGCACAGTAGTTCCGTCACCACACGCTGATATCAGGCCCACTAACGCTGCCAAACTTGTCCCGCGATCAAAAAACTGACGGCGACTTATAGGCATTACCATCACATTCGCTCCTGCAAAGTGTGCGCCAGACGTACAGCGAGAGCAACAATTGTCAAGGTCGGATTTGAAAAACCAGCTGTGGGAAAACTGGATCCGCCCACTGCGTACAAGTTGTCAATTCCATGGCATCGAGAGTTCTCATTGACCACACCTTGATCAGCGCTGAGATGCATGCGAGCGCCACCTAGATGATGCCCGCCACCTTCCATTGTCTGAAAAGAGATCGGATCACCAAGCGTCATGGGGCCAAAGCCCGCCTTTAATAGTTCGCCGCCCACCAAACCCAGCGAGGTACGAATGTCGGCGACATCTTGGGCCAGCACTCTCCAATCCAACCGTGCCCGAACGGCACCGAGATCATCTTTTGCCGAAATAAGAGAGACCCGACTTGCAGAGTTCCAGCGCTGTTCGGTGCGCGCGTAAAGACCAATGACTTGCGAACCAGTGCCCCCAAGTGCCGCTGGTTGAGTTGATTGCCAGAGATTTTGCATGGCATCTCCGTGTAGTGCTTCACGCGGAATCGTCTGCAGTGGCTCAAGTGTGAAAGAAGTGTTCATCATGCCTCTTTCTGCCGAGACCTCCTCGCTCAGGCCAACGCCCACCTTGAACTGTGTGCCGTCAATGTCCTTGGGATAACCAATGACACCATCTAGATCCTCGGGAGTGTGGTCACCGCACAGCACCGCCCCAACTGCGCCGTGAGGATGTTCCAGAAAACCAAGTCCCAGATTTCCGCTGCGATTGATCTGCTTTTGTGACTGAGCCGCTATCAAAAGTTGGCGTACATTTTCTATTCCACCACCAGCAAGTACAAAGCACTTTGCTGATAATTCAAAATCAAGTCCATTTTCATTTTTGATGTGCATGAAGGATGCCCGGGGCGTAGAAGTTTTATCCTCAAAAGTGAAGCCCATGCAATTCGCCCCGAAATAGATTTTTACGGGAGATTTTCTTAACCGCGAGCGATAGTAACTTGCGAATCGGAGTTGTTTCGGAAATCGCCATACTGGTGTGGCCAAAATATCTGTTGCTTTCACGAGAACCGGCAAATCAGCATCAGTTGTCAAAGTTTCGGCATCAAAGAGATCGCGTCCAAGGGTGCACAACTCCATGGCGCGCTGATAGTCAGGTTCTAGATCGCTTCGCTGAAAGGGCCAACCCTCGCCCAGCCCATTGCTTCGCTGAGTGAAGACAT
>CAMAYS010000091.1:0-8251 GCA_945862545.1 Bifidobacterium breve
GTTGCCCAAGCAGAAAATGCTGGAGTGCCCCGTGTGAAGTTGGGCGGCACATTGCAAAATGACATTTTGAAGGAATACCAAGCGCAGAAAGAGTTTGTTTTTCCTCCGCGCCAGTCAATGCGTCTCGTACGTGACACTGTCGCTTTCACCGCCGCTGAAATGCCACGCTGGAACTCGATTTCAATTTCTGGATATCACATTCGTGAGGCTGGTTCGACTGCCGCCGAAGAATTGGCCTTCACGTTGGCAAATGGTTTTGCTTATGTCGAACTTGCTCGTCAGGCGGGACTTCCCGTCGATGCGTTCGCTCCGCGCTTGTCGTTCTTCTTCAATGCTCATATTGACTTCTTTGAAGAGATAGCGAAGTATCGCGCAGCCCGACGCATTTGGGCACGTTGGCTCAGCAAGCGTTACGGTGCCACGAGCGAGCGCTCGATGCAATTGCGCTTTCATACCCAGACCGCTGGTGTCTCCCTCACTGCGCAACAGCCTGAGGTCAATATTGTCCGCACAGCGATTGAAGCTTTGGCCGGAGTTCTAGGTGGCACTCAGTCCCTGCATACCAACTCAATGGATGAGGCATTGGCTCTGCCGACAGAGCGATCGGCTCGGATTGCTCTTCGTACCCAGCAAGTGATCGCCCATGAAACAAACGTCACCCATGTAGCGGACCCATTAGGCGGTTCGTATTATGTCGAAGCGTTGACCGATCAGATGGAACAAATGGCTGAAGAAATATTTGCCAAGATTGATGAGATGGGTGGCGGCTCAATGCTTGAAGGTTGCATCGTCGGCATTGATGAAAACTGGTTCCAAGGACGCATTGCCGATAGTGCTTACGAACTCGAGCGGGCTTTCAATCGTGGCGAGCGCACCATCGTTGGTGTGAGTAAGTTTCTTGAAGGTAATGAGGAGGATCAGATGGAAACTCTGCGAATCACTAATGCCGATGAACAAAAGCAACGGCAGCGACTGGCGAGTGTCAAGCAGGATCGTAATGAATCCGCAGTTCTCGATGCCCTTGATCGCTTGGCAAAAGATGCAGTTGATCCAGAGGTCAACTTGATGCCAGCGTTAGTCGATGCATCGCAGGTCTACGCCACAGTTGGCGAAATGATGAACACTATGGCTGGCGTTTTTGGACGCCATATTGAGGTGCCAACAATCTGATGACTACTTCTGACAATCAATCCTTGCGAGTTCTCGTCGCCAAAGTCGGTCTTGATGGCCATGACCGCGGTGTGAAAGTGGTGGCGCGTCTATTACGCGACGCTGGTATCGAAGTTATATATACGGGGCTCTTTCAAACTCCCGAGACTGTGGCCGCGGCAGCCGTCGATGAAGATGTTGACGTCGTTGGCCTGTCAATGCTTTCGGGTGCACATATGACCTTGGCACCTTTGGTAGTCCAAGCCATTCGCGCGCGTGGTGCAGATATTCCTGTGGTGATCGGTGGCATTGTTCCCAACCATGATCTTGAAGAACTCAAGGCTGCAGGGATAGCAGAGATTCTCGGTCCAGGTGCTCCAGCAAGTGAAGTTGTCGAAGCAGTGCGCCGGGCTGCTGCGGGTACCAGCAAAGTATGAGTCTCAGTCGAGCAGTACCGCTTTCGGTGCTCGACCTTTCCATTTTGCGTGAGGGTTCGACAAGTGCTGATGCGTTAGCGCAGACCACGGCCCTTGCCCTGTGTGCGCAAGACAATGGTTACCATCGCTTCTGGGTTGCTGAACATCACAACATGCCTAGCGTGGCTTGCACGACCCCGCCGGTGCTCATTGCCCACCTCGCAGGGGCGACTGAGCGGATCATCATTGGTTCGGGCGGTGTGATGTTGCCGAATCATGCTCCGCTTGTTGTCGCTGAACAATTCGCCATGCTGGAGGCTCTGCATCCTGGAAGAATTGATGTCGGTATTGGTCGGGCTCCAGGAACTGATCAACATACGGCGAGTGCACTGCGTCGCTCAGAGGGCGCCTTGGGTGCCGAAGATTTCCCGCAAGATCTTTTTGAACTCATGGATCTTTTGGGGGATCGTCGCTTTGATACAAAGATTGGCAATCGTTTCAAAGCAACGCCAGCGGCTACTTCGTTTCCACGCATCTTTTTATTGGGATCAAGTGGATACAGCGCACATTTAGCTGCTCGTCTTGGTTTGCCTTTTGGTTTCGCTCATCACTTTGATATGGGTGGCACTTTTGAAGCCGCAGAGATATATCGCAGTCGTTTTGAACCCTCACATATTTTGCGTGAGCCGCACATGATCGTCACCGCCAATGTTTTGGCCGCTGACAGCGATGAGGAAGCTGATTGGCATGCAAAGTCGGCACGCTTGACGGGTTATCTGCGTCGTACCGGACGATTTCTTCCTTTACCCAGTGCTCAAGATGCCGCTGACCATCCAGACATTGATCAGGCTGAACGGATGCCGAGCAGTCGAATAGTGGGCGAAGCAAGCAAAGTTGCTGAACAGTTGCATCAGTTGGTCACTCGAATCGGCGCCAACGAGGTAATGGTGACTGCCGTTGCTTACGACACTGAGGCTCGCGTTCGAAGTCTGCAATTACTGAATAAACATTGGTGAAAGAGCGACTCTTTTACTGCAGGCCGTGAAGTGCGCCACCGTCAAGTGGGATTGCCACACCAGTAATGAACTTGGCATGCTCAGAGCAAATGAAGGCCGCTACGTGGCCAAAGTCGTCGGGGTCTCCTAAATGACCTGACGGTATTGACGATGCTAAAGCTTGAGGATCGGGATAGAGGCTTGACAAACGATCAGTGAGATGTAAGCCAGGCTGTAGCGAATTGACCGTAATGGCATCACCTGCGACCTCGCGTGCCAAAGTTTTTAAAAATCCTGTTAAGCCAGCCCGCGCGGTATTAGACAAGATCAAGCGATCGATGGGTTCACGTACCGAACTTGAGGTGATAGCAACAATGCGTCCCCATTTTTGCTGTTGCATCTGTGGCACGACGGCTTGACACATCGCGACCGTGGACAACAGATTGAGACGCAGGGCCACGTCGTAGGCGGTAAAAGGAGTTGAGGCAAAGTTTCCAGGTGGAGGTCCGCCGGCGTTGGCAATGAGAATGTCAATGCCGCCCAATATTTCCGTGGCTTGTTGGACAAGTTGCAGAACTTGATCGGGATCACTCACATCGGCGACGAGTGAACTAATTGTGGCACCCCGACTCGGACTGCAAGTTGTCAAGGCTGTCGCGAGTTTGTCGCTCGAGCGCGCAGCGATGACAACGTGTACTCCTTGGGCTACAAGGGCCCGTGCGGTGGCCAAACCCAATCCGCTTGAGGCGCCCGTGACGAGAGCGCGACGACCAGATATTCCAAGTTCCATAGCCCGAGTGTAGAAGAAGTCAGAAGGTCGTTCAGGATCGAATGAGAGACTTGCGGAGTCGTGCATCGGGTGTAGGTCGCGCCCCAATGTGCTCAATCACCCAAGCAGAAATGCTTGTGGCGTAGCGTGCTGCTTCAACAGCAGAATGGTTGACTAAATAGTGGGCCAAAAACGCGCCAGCGTATGAATCGCCAGCACCAGTGGCATCGACAAGATTATTTGTCGCTGGCGGGATGTGTGTGGCTTGGCCATTGTCATAAATGAGCGAACCTTCAGCATCTAGTTTCAAAACAATTAAGGCACTTGGAAAAATCTCTTTGAGTGCTTTGGCGATGTCAAGTGGCTCGGTACAACCAGTGAGCACTTGACCTTCTTCTTTATTGGGTAACACAATGTCAAAGTTCAGATCAGTGCTGTAACTAAGAAAATTCTGCACTCCCATTTCTTGGATCATTTGGAATGAGCCTGTATCAAAAGAAATAGTGGCACCGTGAGAGCGGGCGATCTTGGCGGCCGCTCGGGCTGCTGATCGGGGAGGGTCGGTGAAGAATGACCATGCTGTGAGATGCAAATGTCGGGCAGAAGAAATGGCCTCAACGGGGAGTTCGCTAGAGAGGAGATAGAAGTCTGCACCATGACCCGACACCATTGATCGTTGGCCAGTGTGATCAACGAATACCGCAACTGATCCCGTTGAGTGAGCTTCTGTTTCAACAAGATGAGCCACAACTTTTTCGCGGAGGAGATCCTCTTGCGCAAGTTGTCCGAAGCGATCGCGTCCGATCTTGCCAACAAAACGCGTGGTCATTCCACAACGACTAGCCCACACGGCAACATTGGCTGCACTGCCACCTGGCGTGAGAACGACTTCACCGAAAGTATCTCCGCCGCGAAGAAGTTCAGTATTGGTCCGGATCAATACATCCCAAGCGAAGTCACCGAGGACGCACAGCGGGGGAAAAGATGCCGAAGTGCCAACTGCGTCGGTAGTCATGTTTAACAGGGTATCTGCGATACTGGAAACTATGCCCTTGCCATCGACTCCACCATTGAGTCGCACGGTGATCGTTAGTTTGGCTGCAGTGTGGGTCATCTGGGGATCAACATATCTGGCAATCAAGATCGGTCTTGAATCACTTCCTCCATTCTTTATGCAGGGAACGCGCTTCGTATTCGCCGGGGGAGCGATGTTGCTCTTTCTGAAATTGCGTGGCACGCCGTGGCCCTCGCGTCGGCAGATACGCAACGCCTCCATAGTGGGAGTTTTATTGTTGATCGGCGGGTTAGGTACGGTCACCGTTGCTGAAGATCGTGGAGTCGATTCCGGATTGGTGGCAACGATTATTGCCATTCAGCCAATGATGATGACATTGTGGGGTGGGATCTGGAAAACATGGCCGAAGCGTATGGAATGGATTGGAATGTTGATTGGCATGGCGGGAGTCGTCGTGCTGATGTCAGACAGCGGATTGTCTGGGACATGGAGTGGAACACTCTTAGTGTTTGGGGCCTGCTTTTCATGGAGTTTCGGTTCAGCAATCAGTAGACGAATCGACATGCCCACTGGTTTGATGACTACTGGTATTGAAATGACTGCCGCGGCCATGGCATTTATGTTGTTGTCGCTGGTGACTCAAGAAAATATCTCGCCTCCAACGCTGCGTAGCTCACTTGCTGTGGCCTATCTCATCATTTTTGGATCCATCATCGCCTTCACTGCTTTCACTTATCTGATTAGTCATGTGGCGAGTCCCTTGGCAATGAGTTACGCCTATGTCAATCCGGCGATAGCAGTTCTTTTAGGAGTCGTACTGAGTGATGAAAGTGTCTCGGCGAATATGGGTGTGGCTCTGCCGATCATTCTTTGCGGTGTAGCCATTGTGACAAATGCATCTCGTTCAAAGATTGAAGAAGCTTCTCATTAGCGTCGTTCATGTGAGCGAAGAATTAATCTGCCAGAAGTGTTTTCTCATCAATTTTTGACCGAATGACTGTCATCAAAGCTGATGGCGATTTCTCACAAAGTCTGAGCTCGTCGGAGTTCAGCATCAGGAAAATTTCACCAGATGCATCTTCTGCTAGCACGCAAGGGGGTTGGTAGCCCTGCGCGGACGTGTGGCGACGAGTGGCTTCATCGCGATGCAGCAGTTCAAAGTCGAGTCCGAGTTCGGCGACAGCAAGGTTCCATTCAGAACGCATTTTGATCGCACCATGGGTGATATCGCAGAGTGTGCAATGTCGCCCACGAAAGGTTTTTTGCCAGAAATAAGTGAGTTCGCCGAGAATCGTGCCGTCGGCATCATAAATACCAATCACACGCACGATTTTGTGTTTGGAAGACGTCACAAAGTAATCATCACATATTCTTGAAGTCGTCGGCAGATCGGACAATTTGCTAAACCGTAGAAAGAACAAAGGAGGTCGTGATGGTGCATATTCCGGTACGTGGTGAATTGCCAGCGCGGCTTGGGCCTTCTGTCCAGGCAGTACCTGGGTACGGCCCGAGTGTGATGGACGCCAGCGTTTATCGCGATCCCACTCGATATGAACTTGAGCGTGAACGTGTGCTTGGTTGTCACTGGATGCTCGCTGGACGCAGTGCTCAGGTGAAAGATTCGGGGGACTGGATCACTTATGAGGGTCATGATGAATGCATCGTTGTGGTTCGCCAATCTGATGACTCGCTTGCTGCCTTTCACAATGTTTGTCGCCACCGTGGGCCGGCCATCATCGCAGAAAAGACGGGATGTGGAGCGCGCCGCTTTTCGTGTCCGTATCACGGTTGGGTATATGACACCAAGGGCAAATTGGTGGGTATCCCTGAGCGCGAAGATTTCGGACCCGACCATGTCAATGACATTGGCGCGATTGAGGTAGCCGTCGGCGAATGGGGCGGCTGGGTGTGGATCAATCTCGCCGGACCAGATATGGCTGTTCCACTGATGGAATCGATTGGGTCTGAGATATCAATGGATCTTGGAGCATTCAAAATGGAAGAGATGATTCTTCACGAAGTTCTTGAATGGGATGTGCCGATCAATTACAAGACAATCGTTGACGGTTTCAATGAGATTTATCACGTCACACAACTTCATCATTCACCACCAGAGTTCACCAAAGCGACGCGTTCGGCATCATTTCATGTCACCGGCGACAACTTCATGTGCTTTGTGCCGCGGCCTCAGTCCTTGGATGAACTCACCAGCGAGGACTACGACCACCATCGCAATTCAATTTGTCACTATGTGGTGTTTCCAAACACAATTTTCAACTGCAATCCAGAACACATTCAAGTTTTTCAGCCAATTCCAATGGGGGTTGATCGAACGAAGTTCCTGTGTTGGCAGATCATTTACCCAGGCGATCAGGATGATCCGCAATATGCCGAGTACTTCAAAAGAACGATGCTCCACTGGGACGCGCTCAAGGGCGTTGTTGGCGAAGATATAGGCGTTTATGATCAGATGACGCGCACCAAAAAGTCGAGTGCCTTCAAGGAGCAAATTCTTTCTGAGCGTGAATTCAAGATTGCGATCTATCACGAGCATATGGATCGTAAGATTCGCGATTAGGAAAAGCCTGCTCACAGTCTAATTTCCAAGTAATTTCTCAAGTTCTTCGCTCGGGGGTCCGATACCTCAACCCGTGAAACGAAGCATCAAATACTTGAGACAGACACTTTTGGCGTCTTTGTGCTCGGCAACGGTTTTAGGCCTTGTCGGAGTTCCTGGCGCCTTAGCCAAGTCTCCGTCCAATGGAATCAACTCAGAAACTCCTTCATCTTCGACGTACACCGTGGTCAAGAATGATTCACTCGGTGGTATCGCACGAAAAACAAATGTCAATCTTGCTGGGCTATTGCAAGCCAACAACTTTGTTCTCAGTTCATTGATTTTGCCTGGCCAAATCATCAAATTGCCAACTTCGTCAACGAGCACTGCCTCAAACACAATGACCACCTACACAGTCGTTAAAAATGATTCTCTCTCGGGAATTGCCCAAAAAGCACAGGTGACCTTGTCGTCGTTCTTGAAGGTCAATGCTTTTAGTAAGTCGAGTGTGATCACGCCTGGCCAAGTCGTCAAGCTTCCAGTTGGTCATTTGTTTGCTGCGCCTGCATCTGCATCTGCGCCTGCATCTGTCAATCCAAAAGTGAATGCACGTATCCAGACCGTGATCGATTTCGCCATGGCCCAAATCGGCAAGCCTTACGCTTTCGGAACGGCAGGTCCTTTGACCTATGACTGCTCTGGGTTGGTGCGGGCTAGCTTCGCTACCGTCAAGATAAATCTGCCGCATCAAAGTTTGTTGCAGTCCACATATGGGACCGCCGTTGACTGGAAAACCACTCCGATCCAGAAGGGTGATCTAGTGTTTTCCTTCTCGTCACGCACTCCGCAACAAATCGGACACGTCGGCATCGCCATTAGTTCAACCCAGTGGATCGTGGCGCCCTACACAGGGACCACAGTGAGCATCTCTCGTTTGCCCTCGATTGACAAGATTCAAGCAGTTCGACGGATTTTGTAGAAGTTGCTCGTGAGAGACTGATCTCTATGGCCTCTTTACAGACAGTTGAAATCCCTCGTTTTGCGACATTGCTCGTTGATGTTGACCAAAGCCAATGTCATGTCACCTTTAATCGCCCGAAAAAACTGAACGCTCTTTCGACGGAGTTGTTACAAGAGATCATTCGATTGAGCCAGTGGTTGCATTCATGCGATGAGATCCGCGTGGTGACTATCGCAGGTACTGGCCGAACTTTCTCTGCTGGGTTTGACCTCGGCAATCTCACGAGTGCCACGGTCGGTGAATCCCCTCGGACAAGTGCCGACCTGGGACGCCTGGCCACTGAAGCATTGACAAATGTTCCGCAGTTGACGATTGCCGCGGTACATGGC
>CAMAYS010000092.1:0-8095 GCA_945862545.1 Bifidobacterium breve
TTTCACCTGGCAAAAACTTAAACTCTTGTGCTAATCCGACGCCGATGACCGCAGAACGAGCACCTTTTTGAGCGTCGAAGTCGCTGATCCAGCGACCACTGACCAAGTCAACCTCAAGGACATCCGGTAGGTAAATGTCTGTACCCAAAACAGGAATCGGCACTGTTTCAAAAACATCAGAGGCTTCTTCATATGGGGAGACGACGATGTTTGATAATTCAACAACTGCACTCACCTTCTCCACGGTGGTCACAGTCAAGGCTCGTGCAACAGCGTCTGTGGGAAGAGTTGGATCTTGACCACCGAAAGAACTCGATGCTGCAGCCTCAATAAGGTTGGTGCCTAACTTATTGACCTTTGCCTTGAGATCGCCCTTTGCCGAATCAGTTAGTCCAACGGAGGCGATGATCGCCGCCACACCGATCATCGGACCGAGTAGCAATAGCAAGGTGCGCACTTTGCGCGCGAACAATCCATTAAAGGCAACGCGCAGAAGATCTTTAAAAGTGCTCATCGCCGTAAAATCTCGTCCGTAACAATGCCACCGTCAAGCATGGAAATCTTGCGCGCAGCTGAGTTGGCAATACTGGCATCGTGGGTCACGATCACAACTGCTCGCGAGGTGGCCTGCAGGCTAGAGAGAATTTCCATAACATTTGCTGCGTTTTTAGAATCAAGTGCGCCAGTTGGCTCATCGGCAAGAAGAATTTTTGGCTCAGTGACAAGGGCCCGTGCGAGAGCAACGCGTTGTTGCTCCCCGCCCGAGAGCTGCACTGGTCGATGATCAGAACGATTGCCGAGTCCGACCCGCTCAAGACTTGCCATTGCCCGTTCTTTACGTTCGGCGGGTTTTAGCGAACGATATAAAAGAGCAGTTTCAACATTGCCAAGGGCATCCAAGTGTGGAATGAGGTGGAACTGCTGGAAGACAAAGCCAATACTCTGACCTCGTACTCGTGTGCGCGCTGCATCGGCTAGGCGTGTCACCTCCTCACCCCCCACGGTGATTGTTCCTTCGGTTGGGACATCCAAACATCCAAGCAAGCCGAGCATGGTCGACTTACCAGAACCCGAGGGCCCAACGATGGACAAAAAGTCTCCAGCGCGAATAACCATCGAGACATCACGTAGCGCCCATACCGCCGCCTCTCCCGTGCCATAAACACGCGAAACATGGCTGAGTTCCATGAGTACCGAAGTATCAATGACATTCGACATAACAGGAATCAGGGAACCTCGGCCGCTGAGCCCGAAACGATATCGACGATGATCAGTTCATCGCCCACAAGTCCTTCTTTGATTTCGACCCATTCGCCTTCAATCAAACCGATCGTTACTTTCAAACGGGTAATCGTGCCCTGGTCGTTAACAACGCGTACTTCGTCGCCATCAGCCGAGCGAAGGACTGAGGCAACTGGAACGGCTAGAACCTGTAATGCTTCAGCGAGTGTGACATCGATTGAGACTGTAGCCCCATCCACCGCCTCAAATTCCCCAGAAACGTCGACCGTACCTTCGTACTGCTCCTCACCGTCTGGACCGACAGTTGCGCTGTCGTCTAATGAAGAAATGATCCCCGGCAGAATTTGACCACCAACCTTCAAGTCCACTGAAACAGCCTGACCGACAACAAGTTCTGCTCGGTCAGTCGGGCTGACCTTCATGGTGATCGTAAATGCCGGCTCAGTCAGGCTGAGTACAACATTGCCCTGAAGAACGAATTCTCCTTCATCGACTTCAACCTTGCCAATGCGAGCGGGCCAGTCTGCGACCAACATATCTGCTGGTAAAAAAACAACATCATCATTTATTGTCTCAATGAGAATCGTGGCACTTGAGGATCCCGCCTTCATGATCACTGTCCCGCTCAAAACCTTGAAGTCCTGACCGTTTGTGGCTGTGCCCGACACCTGATAATTAACTGATGTGTCTTCAGTGACAGGGGCGTCAGAAACAATCCGGAATGAACCGCTACGACCTTCAGCTATTGCTGAGCCCCCAATCAATGTCAGTTCTGGTAAATCGCCACTTTGAATGACGACAGTGGATTTCACGATAAGTCCAAGGTAGTAGCGGTTGCTTTTTCCTACTGGAGGTACATCTGAAGTGATGGTGAAAATCAACTTCTCGTCAAGTTCGACAGCGTCATCTCTTCGTACCTGGATATCAATGTCAACGCTCTCATTTCCAGCAGCGATTGTGTATACGTCGCTATCTGGGGTGAGGTAGTCGATGTCGCTTTCGGCGTTTCCTGACAGAGTGACGTTAAATCTGATATCCCGATTGGATTTTACTGAAGTACGAACCGTGAATGTCACCGACGAACCCTCGTCAATAGTCTCGCCACTTGCCTTCACCGTCAATAATGGTCGCAAATCTGAACCATTGGCGGCTATCACCACCCGCACCGATTTAACTGCGCCAGAAAGGTAACTCGTATCATCGCCGAACTGCTGAGCGATCTCAAACGTGATGTCTTCTTCGTCTTCGATCACCAAATCTTCGAAGATCTTGGATGTAACGGTGACTGCGAGTAGTCCTACCGGTAAAACGATATTAGTCAAAATTTCCTCGTAGTCATCGTCATTGGCGATGTCATCGCCGCCGGCTGCCGAACCGCCAATAGTTAATGCCACAGTGAGGTCGGTCGAAAGGGCGATATCGGATGTAACTGTGAACGTCACTGAATCACCCTCGGCCACAGAATTGGAGCTTGCGGAGACCGTTAAGGTCGGTTTTGACACGGGTTCACCACGGAAAGTAGATCCAGTTCCAGAGGGCACTGATGGCGTGACAACAAAGGCTGCGGTATTGGCGCGTCCGACCGAATACGCTGCACTATTTGAAGACAACGAAACCGTGACAGTTTCATCACTCTCATTAGCCGATCCGCTATACCCGCGATCAAATTGCCATTGAGCTAATGCCGACCTCGTTTGTTCAGTGAACAACGAATCAACGCTGCCGATTGCATATCCATTGTCATTGAGAATTGTTTCAAGCTGCTTGACATCAGGTCCAACACTTCCGACGGTCAGTTCTCTATAAAAAGAAAAGTCACCCGGAACAGCCACGGCCGTTCGCCCATCAAGAGCAAAGACGCCATCGCCAGCTTCAACGGTGTCGCCGTCTTCAACGCTAATTTGACTGACCTTGCCGTCGACCGCTGAGTTGATCTCTTTCGTCTCATCGCGCCGCACTTCGCCAGACACTGTCAACACATCGGAAAGATCACGACGCTCGACAGCGCGAGGCGTGATGAGAAGATTATTGGAGGATCCCTCTCCCCCGGAGTTATTGAGGACTAATAGTGCAGCACCGATAAGTGCAACCAATCCGCCTGCAATCATAATTTTCCTGGTGGCAGTCATTTATGCTCCATCTTCTATGGCATCGTTTATCCCCGTCTCAGTGAGGCACTGATTCAGATCACGATCATTTAATTCGCCGTCCGCACTCTGAAATTGTGAAGGAGTGATCAAACCGGAGGCATCAATTGTGGTTTCGATCTTCCAACCCTTTTTCTTCAGGCAGTCTGCAATAACTACAAAGCCTTCATTTTTAGCCTTGATCTCCTCGGGAGTCAGATTCGCCCGACTAGTTGAAACCTCCTCGAGGACATTCACGATGTCGCTACGGGCAGCGCACTTTTGAACCAGTTCCAAATAGGCCGGATCTTGGTATGCGGGGTTATTGGGATCTTGAAGATCGCCGCGTATTCCTTCACCGGCGTCGTCGAGGCAACCAGAGAAACTTTTAAAGGCGTCAAATAACTTCAGTTCTGGGGGGCGCTTATCTTCGTTGAGTGGAATCGTGTCAGCTGTGGCATCGTCGGGCACAGATCCATCTACTGGTGCTTGAGTGCCATCTTCAATCAATATCGGAGCAAGGGTTGACCGCATTGCCGTGACTTCTTCTGGGGTCATCACTTGGATTGCATCAACGTCTCGAACGATTGAAACAGCGTTGCCGGCGGAAGCACATGCAGTCCCTGCAACCAACAACGCCGAAACGAGTAATAGCCGATGTGTTCGCCCCATAAAATTCCCCACCTGATAAGTTTAGTTGACCCGCGCAATTTAAGCCTCATCGTCTGCTGTATTTGTTGCGTTTCCGATCTGATGCGGATACCCAGGATCGCTGGGCCAATTCGGTTGCAGAAGGTGCCACTGAGACGGCGCTTTACGAATCAAAGTTTCCAATTCATGGGCCAGGTTCTGCGTAATACGCGAGACATCGGGCCGTAAACGTCCTTGACGTTCACACTCCATAGGAGCGCCGATGATTCCATGGTGACCTAAGTTTCGATCAGTAAAAAAAGCCGCTGTTGGCAGGAGGGCAGCCCCCGTGCGCAACGCCAAAGTCGCAGGACCTGCGGGAAGTGTTGTCGTCTCCCCGAAGAACTTCACCGGGATTCCACCGCCCGTCAGATCTCGATCACTCAACAGGCAGACCACTTCATTGTTTCTCAGGGCTCGGAGCACTTCGGTACCAGCGCTGGGTCCAAGTGGGATCACTGTCATGCCGAATTTTCTCCGTAAATCGGCAAACCATTCAAATAATGCGGGTGGCTGAATCGCCTCCACAACGACAGTCATTTTGATTCCTGTGTCAACAGCCCAACGGCCCATCCATTCCCATCCACCTAAATGCGGTAACGCAAATATTGCGCCGTTACCTTTATCAAGCGCTGGAAGTAGATTCTCGGTGTATCCATCAATCGTTGTTGTGGCTGCGACCTTGTCGGCTGTGCGTGACGGCAAACGAAAGCTCTCAAGATAATAATGGGCATAACTTTGAAAGACGTCTCTCGCCATTTTCCGAATCTCTGCATCGTTAGCCTGAGAATTGACACGGCGCATATGACGCTCAACCATCATCCGCTTATCGCTTGATGACCAAAAGGCTGGCCAACTTATTGCCGAACTGACGACTCCCGTGGCCGCATTTGGTACGACTCGTGACAACAACGATCCGAATTTGTAAGCACCAACGATGAGTGAATCGCTGAGAGATTGCTTGACCTGTGACACCACTTTGAGAGCCGACTATTGATACTTGCGAGCGGCCGAGATTCGTGATGCTCGGCTTGACTGACTGTTGCGCCGATGCTGACGACGCGTGCGCCGCTGCTCAATCTTGGCAGCGGTGATCGGCGCCACTTCGGCTTGCTTCCACACTTTTATAAAACGTTGAATAGCGGTCAGAGTGGTCAGCACGAGCATGATCCACAAGATCGGGATGAGTATGTCTGAAAATAAGAGTCCAAGACAGAGGAAAATGATTCTTTCCGCCCGCTCCATCAGGCCACCTTTTGCCGAAAGCCCTAACGCTTCAGCTTTGGCCCTCTCGTAGGAGATGACCGAACTCATACCGGAAATCGCTAAAGGCAGGATGGCTAGATGAGCGCTTTGCGTTGAGGCGAAATACCATGCCACACCGCCAAAAAGTAAAGCGTCCGTGACGCGGTCCACCACAGAGTCAAAAAATGCACCCCGTGGACTTGCGGTACTTGTGGCCTTAGCCAAAGCGCCATCTAGTAAATCAGGTAGTGCGGCCAAGATGACCAGGAACAAACCCCACAACAGGTGTCCAGATGCGATAGCCACAGCAGCGGCACAACCCATCACCATGCCAACAATGGTGAGCTGATCGGGAGAAATTTTGGTTCGTCGCAGAGCCTGACCGAGAGGCTTTACCGCTCGGTCCACTGCAACTCGAAGATGGCCGTCAAACATAGGTGGAGTCTAGGAAGAACATGGAGGCCATGTTGTCATGCTGACTCAGACGCCCATTCGTCAAGGCTGTCTTGGGTGAGTTGTTCAAGCACTTTCCCATTTACTGCGTCCACAAGAACCAATCCTCGCCGACTTGGTGGATCTTCGTCCGAGTAACACAAGACTCTCCATGTGGGGCGACTCCGTAGGCCTTTCCAGACCTGTTGCGCTGAGGCATGCCCAACCGGGAAGCCCACGGCGGCTCCAGCCAAAGTTAAAGCCTGTTGCTCATCAACAGTCATTTTCCAACCTGATGTGATGCATAAAAGACCAAATATCACCAGGATCACTCCGCCAGAGACCATTCCCTGATTGATGAATGGACCACTCTCACCGATGATCAGTGTGAGAGCGATGAATATGGAGCCAGCCACTAGATAAATGGTTCCAGGCACTTTGCGCCGACTGTTATCTGGAAACTGATGGACACCCACGTGCTCAACAGCGTTTAGGTCACTTGGTAGTTGATCACGAAACTCATCGGCTTCGGGTTGCACATGAGGACTCACTGGCGTTTCATTATTCATCGTTACTATCTCCTTGGATGATTCCACTTTAGGGCATCGTCGTTTCGAGCCAACATTGGCGGATTCGTTCTGCTGTGACGTTCAGCGGTTCAGAGATGGTCTTGGCATTAGCAGTGACAGCCATAAAGTTTGCATCCCCAACGGTCCTTGGAACGATGTGCACATGGAGATGCTCCGCCACGCTTCCTCCTGCCGATCGTCCAATATTTATCCCAATATTGAGTCCTTGAGGCTCATAAACGGTACTCAGGACCTCGCTCGCTCGGGTGACAGTCGCCCAAAGTTCCAGTGATTCCATGGCGCTGAGCGAGGAAAGATCGTTGACTTGGCGGTATGGCAAAACCAAAAGATGACCGACGGCGTAAGGAAAAGCATTGAGGATCACGAAAACCAACTCACCTCGGTGCACGATAAAGGAGTCCTCATCAGAGATGTTGGCCCTCAGAATTTGTGTGAAAACACTTTCCCGATCTTGCGCGTCCTGAGCAGCTTGTCCAGTTAAGCCCTCAAGGTACTGTGAGCGCCAACCGGTCCACAATGCATCAATCATCATCAGACTCAAATATCTGAAAAACTAATCTCAGTAAGAACCCGATCCGCAAATGAAGAAATCGAAACTCCACGTTCAACGTCGGCTCCTCGAGCATTGACACCTACGGTCTGCGCAGAGATGTCTTCGTCACCAACAACGAGAACATACGGAATCTTTTCAAGCTTGCCGACCCGAATTCGTTTGCCAAGTTGATCGCTAGCTTCAGATATGTCAACGCGCAATCCGTTGGCAATTAAAATGTCGGCAACCTTCTGGGCATACTCTTCGTGCGCCAATGCAACAGGAAGAATGCGTACTTGGATAGGGCTAAGCCAAGTGGGAAAGGCCCCCGCATAATGCTCCACAAGGACTCCAAAAAAGCGTTCAACGGAGCCAAATAAGGCACGATGCAACATGATTGGCCTTTGTCTACTGCCGTCATTGGCTACATATTCCAGATCAAATCTCTCGGGTAGATTGAAGTCGCACTGAATTGTTGATAATTGCCATGTACGCCCAATTGCATCGCGTACATGGATATCAATCTTGGGACCGTAGAACGCAGCGTCGCCCTCCTTGACGCTGTATGACACACCATGAGCATCAAGAGCGCTGACTAAAGCACCCGTAGCGGTATCCCAAATCTCATCGGAGCCGACATATTTCACTGGGTCCTTCGTTGACAAGTGGAATGAAAAATCTTCGAATCCAAAAGCTTTGAGCACGCTCATAACAAAATCTAGTAAGGAAATGATTTCACTTTGGAGTTGATCCTGAGTACAAAAAATATGACTATCGTCTTGTGTGAATCCGCGAATCCTCATTAAGCCATGCAATGTTCCGGCGCGCTCGTAACGGTAAACGGTTCCTAATTCAAAGAGTCTGAGGGGTAATTCGCGATAACTGCGTTGGCGTCCGCGAAAAATCAGACAGTGCATCGGACAGTTCATCGGCTTTAGGTAATAAGTTCCGTTGTCCATCTCCATGGGTGGATACATTCCGTCAGCGTAGAAATCCAAGTGGCCTGAGGTCTGAAAGAGCGTGGCGTTGGAGAGATGGGGAGTGAAGACGAATTGGTATCCACCACTCTGGTGGCGAGCGCGACTGTAATCCTCCATCAACTTGCGGATGATCGCCCCCTTTGGATGCCACACGGCAAGCCCACCTCCCAATTCTGAGGGAAATGACAAGAGATCTAATTCAACTGCGAGTTTGCGATGATCCCGTCGCTCTGCCTCAACAAGTCGATGCAAGTATTC
>CAMAYS010000093.1:0-8066 GCA_945862545.1 Bifidobacterium breve
GAACCCGTATCGCCTGCGGCCACATCATTGTTGGCTCAAGGTGGGGGAGTTCTGCGTCTTCCACCGAGTGCCGATCAGATGCCGACAGTTTTGGCGGCAGCCCGATTGGGGCCAACCTTGGTGGTCTGCGCCTCGGTTGACAATGCCCAAATTCTCGCCACACGTTTGCGTCGTACCGGCATCTCGGTGGCGCTGATGCCCCATGAGTGGGCTCAAGCAAGAGGTGGGGTTGACGTTGTTATTGGAGCACGGGCTGCAGCTTTTGCTCCCTGCCCCAACTTGGCAGTCGCTGTTGTCCTTGATGAACACGAAGAGTCTTTGCAAGAAGAGCGGGCTCCGACGTGGCACGCGCGTGATGTCTTAGCCAGGCGGGCTCGTCTAGCACATGCACCGTTACTCTTGGTCTCACCGTGTCCGAGTGTGGTCGGGTTGCACCAACGCACCTTGCTCGCTCCCAGTAGCGAACGTGAACATGCCTCATGGCCCACTGTACAAGTGGTGGATCAAAGTGACCTTGAACCATGGAAGAGGTCGTTGTTGTCCTCAGAGTTGATTGCGCACTTGCGTCATGCCGATCTCCGCGTGGCATGTGTGCTCAATACCAAGGGTCAAGCGCGACTGCTGGCATGTCGATCATGCAAGATGCTGGCGCGTTGTGAGTCGTGTACAGGATCAATGGTCGAAAATGTGGTGGGTCAACTTGACTGTGGAACCTGTCAGCGCAGCCGACCTAAAGTCTGTGCGAACTGTGGATCATCAGTGCTTTCACGGATTCGTCCAGGAGTTGGGCGACTGCGTGATGAACTTGAGGCAGCAGCTCAACGCGATGTTCTCGCAGTCGTAGCAGGCAAGAATAAAGATGAACTCTTTGATGACACGACTGCTGATGTCTTTATCGGCACAGAAGCAGTGTTGCATCGGTGCCGTCGTATTGATGTGGTGGCATTTTTAGATTTTGACAGCGAGTTATTGGCCCCGCGTTATCAAGCCAGCGAGCAGGCCATGGCCTTAGTCGCCAAAGCGGCGCGTTTAGTAGGAATCCGCGAGCGAGGTGGACGAATCATTTTGCAAACTTCCTTGCCGGATAATGATGTAGTTCTGGCTGCCGTCGCCGGTGATCCTGGAATTCTCAGTCAAGCAGAATTGGCTCGCCGCGAAATGTTGGGTTTTCCGCCTGTCTCGGCATTAGCGGTCATTGAAGGTGAAGGTGGTGGCGCATTTGCAACTTCCTTATCCGCAATGGGTGGGATCACAGTGGTGGCACACCGCGAGAAATGGCTAGTGCGGGCGAGCAGTCATGATGTGCTCACGCATGCTTTTATTAATACCGAGCGGCCGGCGCATTCAAAAATCAGAATTGAAGTTGACCCTCCAAGGATCTGATCGCAGTCTCTGTTTTACAAAAAATTAATCAACTTCAGATGATTTTTATAGAAAATAAAACGAATCACTGCTTGCTACATGGATTGTGAAGACTCCTAACCTTTACTCTCGTCTTAGTGCCTGTTTCCTCGGTTTTCTCCCCTAAAAGTTGGTGGAGGGTCTCCGCGCCTCGGGGCTCTCATCAGGACCACTCCTTATCTCAAGCGGCCTCGCGACTTGGATTTTCTGGACTGACTTTTGAATCCTGTGATCTGTACTTTGTGTCAGGATGCGGCGATGAAGTGGACGCGCAACGTCTGGCACAGTCACTCATCAGTGAGCCGTTCGGACCGCAGGTTGCCGTCACTTTTGTCGACCCCGATGAGAACCCTGCTACCTCAAGTGAATTGGTGGTTGAGGTGGCACGTCGAGCGGGGGTGACAGACCGCGTCGCTTTTCAAATGCAAGAGAGTGCCGCTCGTTTAGGTTTAGATGTCCGTATCGCCACAGGGTCGGCACATCGCATTTTGGGAGCGACGCATCTTGATGACAGTGCCGTGAGCGAGTTAGTGGAACGCATCCTGTGCAATCCTGTCGTGGAAATATGGGACCGCTCGAGGGTCAACCCTGGTTTCGTGCCGACGAGTTCTGACGGAACGCAAAGCCGTGTAGAAACTGTTGCGCTGCGTGGCTTAAGCGATGTGCAACTTTCTCAACTCAATCGGCAACGTGGTTTGGCTCTTGATCACAGCGAACTGCTTGTTGTTCAGCAATGGTTTGCCACCGAGGGACGAGATCCGACTGATGCCGAGATTGAGACAATCGCCCAAACCTGGAGTGAACACTGCTCACACAAAACATTTACGGCACGCATCACCACAACACGAGGCGATGTAGTAGCGCCACTATTACGTCAACTGCGTGATTGCACACGAACGATTAATGCTTCTTTTGTTGTGTCGGCTTTTGATGGCAACGCCGGCATCGTTCGTTTTGGCGATTCTCACGCCCTGGCCATAAAGGCCGAAACGCACAATCATCCAAGTGCCGTAGAACCCTTTGGTGGAGCGAATACCGGAGTGGGTGGCGTGGTGCGCGATGTCTTAGCCGCACCAGCGATTCCTGTGGCACTCACCGATGTGTTGTGTTTTGGCCCAGCGGACACACGGCCCGATCAGTTACCTCGCGGGGTCTTGCACCCAGAGATGATTCGCGAAGGTGTTGTTGCGGGTGTGGCTGATTATGGCAACAAGATTGGTGTGCCCACAGTTGCTGGTGCAGTTCTTTACGATGAGGGTTATATCGCTAATCCCTTAGTGTTTTGTGGTTGCGTTGGCAGAATTTTGCGGGGCTACGACGCTATTGGTGAACCGCGAGTGGGCGATCAAATTGTGGTGATTGGCGGCGCCACGGGACGCGACGGAATCAAAGGTGCGACTTTCTCTTCAATGACGGTTGATGCCAGTACTGGTTCCGTGGCTGGGGCCTCGGTGCAGATTGGTGATCCGATCGTCGAGCGCTTAGTCGGTGAAGTGTTAGTCGATTTACTTGATCGCGAGGTGCCGTTATGTACGTCGCTGACTGATTGTGGCGCCGGTGGATTGTCTTCAGCGGTCGGCGAGATGGCGGAGAAGTTGGGAGCCACGATTGACCTCGCCTTGGTGGAACGCAAATATCCTGGCTTGGCTCCGTGGGAGATCTGGCTGTCAGAAGCACAAGAACGAATGGTGCTTGGTGTGGACCCTCGCGATGTGCCAGAAGTACTGCATCGTTGCCTCGCACGCGGAGTCAAAGCAACGGTGATTGGAGAGTTCACGGGAACGCGACGTTTGATTGTCCAACACGGTTCTGAGATCGTCGTTGATATGCCGACAGACTTTCTTTTTGATGGTCGTCCACAACGAGAAATGATCGCCGACCTTGAACCTCACCCGACTCTGGCTACCACCTCACGTCATGTAGCAGATCACGCGCAGATGGTGTGCCAGTTATTGGCTCACCCAAACATTGCTTCCAAAGAAGCGGTCATCCGCCGCTACGACCACGAAATTCTCGGAGCAACCGTCATTGGTCCGATGTCTGCTCCATGGCAAACCGGACCATCAGATGGAGTTGTCATCGTTCGTCCCGAAGACGAAAATGGTTTTGCACTCGGTATCGGGGTCAACGCGCGCTATGGACTTTATGACTGTCGATCCATGGCGTGGTCCGCCGTTGATGAAGCGATGCGCAATGTCGTATCTGTTGGCGCGGACCCCTCCACTGTGGCGCTATTGGACAACTTTTCTTGGGGAGATCCGTCTCGGCCGTCCACATTGGGAGACTTGGTGCACGCCGTTGACGGTTGTTGCGCTGCGGCTCTTGCTTTTAGTGCGCCCTTTGTGTCGGGTAAGGATTCTCTGAATAACGAATATGAATCTGACTCAGGTGTGCGCCAATCCATTCCACCGACTTTGGTGATTACTGCCTTGGCACACGTGCCCGAGGTGGACCAATGCATGAGTTCAACGCTGAGCACAATTGGTAGTGCCATTGTGATGACTGGATTGACCAACGATGAATTGCGTGGCAGTCATTTGGATCTTCTCCTGGGAAGCGACCATGGTGGTTTAGTCCCTCAACCTGACACGACTGCGCCATTGCGCTATCGAGCGTTATACGAGTTGATACGAGAAGGCAAGATTCGTTCGGCCCACGACTGTAGTGAAGGTGGATTGACTGTTGCCTTGGCAGAATATTGCCTCACCTCGCCATTCGGTCTGAATGTGGATATCCGTGCCGTCGCCGCGACGGATGTCGTGGCACTCTATGCAGAATCAAATGGCCGCATTCTTTTGGAAGTTGATCCGAATCTCGTCGATGAAGTGTGCGCACGATTGGGGCTCGCCGTCCTACTTGGCTCGGTCACCGAGGACCCTGATTTGCATTGCCAGACGCATGACACACAATTTTGCGTGAGTCGCACTCAGATGGCGAGTGCTTGGTCGGGTGAGGTATGAAGCCGACCGTAGCGATTTTGGTTGCGCCGGGTACGAACCGGCATCAGGATCTAGCCTTTGCTTTTTCGCAGGCCGATTGTGATCATGTGTTCATTCAAGTGATTGATCTGCCAGAGGAATCCAAGACTCTTTCCTCCGCGCAAATCATTGCTGTGGCTGGAGGTTTTTCTTACGCCGATGCTTTGGGTTCGGGCCGAGTGTTCGCCGACGAACTGAATCATCGCATCGGCGGGATCCTGCACGCACGAGTTGCTGCTGGGGTACCAGTTATTGGCATCTGTAATGGCTTTCAGATGTTGGTGCGTTCAGGTTTATTGACTGGTGACCCTGAATCTCCGACGGCGCAACAACAAATCGCCCTTGCCCACAACGACTATGGAAACTTTGTCTGTCGCTGGGTTACTTTGGCACCCGTCTCGCGCCTCAGCATCTGGACAGCCGGGCTATCGAGCAATATCACCTGTCCCGTCGCTCATGGTGAAGGTCGTGTGGTGGCCTCAGATAAAACACTGACGTACCTTCACGACAATGACATGGTGGCTTTGCGTTATGTCAATCATGATGGAAAACCGGCTGCAGGTCAGGGGCCGATGAATCCGAATGGGTCGATTGACGACATTGCAGGACTGTGTGATTCGTCCGGCTTGGTTTTGGGATTGATGCCCCATCCAGAAAATCATGTCACCCAGCGTCAAAGCCGCTCTGGTTCGCCAACCGGTATCCATGGTTTAGCCCTCAACCTATTCAAGTCAGGAGTACAACATGTCAAACAATCATGATCAGCAGTACACGGATGTTTTAACCGACATTGAGTTGCCACTGGAAAATCGTCGTGTCGGCAAAGTTCGAGTGAGCTATGAATTACCAAACGGTCAAAGATTGTTTGTCACCACTGATCGGCTGTCAGCATTTGATCAAATCATGGCCACGGTTCCGATGAAGGGTCAAGTCCTCAATCAGTTGGCTAAGTGGTGGTTCGATAACACTCGCGACATTGTTGCGAATCACGCTTTGTCAATGCCTGATCCGAATGTTCTGATTGCCATCGCCGCTCAGCCACTACCAGTCGAAGTGATTGTTCGTGGCTACATCACTGGGGTCACGTCCACTTCTTTATGGAAACGCTATGAAGATGGAGCACGCGATATTTATGGATACGCCTTTCCTGATGGTTTGAAAAAGAACCAGCAATTACCGGCAGCGATTGTGACCCCCACAACGAAGGCAGAGATGGGTCAGCATGATGAGGCTCTCACCTGCGACCAAGTTGTTGATCAGGGTCTAGTTGAACCCGAGTTGTGGGCGGAGGTTCAACGCGTTGCCCTCGCACTCTTTGCTCGGGGTCAGCAAGTCGCCCAGCGCGCAGGCCTGATTTTGGCCGATACAAAATATGAGTTCGGCCTTGACTCGCAAGGAAAGTTATTGCTGATTGACGAAATGCATACTCCCGACTCCTCGCGATTTTGGGATGCCGAATCATTCCCAGAACGCTTTGCCAACGGTTTGGAGCCAATCAGCATGGATAAGGAAATTATTCGTCGGGCGTTAGCAGATGCTGGCTACAAGGGAGATGGTCCGCCACCTCAACTTGATGAATCTGTGTGGCTGGAAACTTCCAAGCGTTACACCTCAGCGTATGAGGTTTTGACTGGTCAAAAATTTGTTCCGGGTGAACGCCCGATCACCGAAAGAATTAAGCGCAACCTACAAGGAGTGATGGGACTATGAGTTCACAAGTAAGCACTGAGGCAATGTTGACCTCGCCAGGAATTGTTGTGCTCTGCGGTTCGGGATCGGATATGGCCCACGCCACGCAGATTGCCCAAGCCGCTCGCAATTTTGGATTGGGGGCGGTGATCCGCATTGCTTCGGCACATCGGACTCCGGAAAAAGCACTACAGATTGTTCGCGATGTGGATGCATTGTCGCAACGCATGCCAGTGGTTCTCGTCACTGTGGCTGGACGTTCGAATGCCTTAAGTGGTTTTTGTGATCCGCAAACTGTTGTGCCGATCATCGCCTGCCCACCTCCGTCAGATTTTGCTGACGATGTGTGGTCTTCAGTGCGCATGCCCTCTGGCGTGGCTCCGTTGTATGTTCTCGAGCCGACGAATGCGGCTATTGCCGCGGCCAAGATCATTGGTCTGTCGATACCAGCGGTGGCTCAAGCCGTGGCTCAGTTCCAAGCATCCGCTCGCCAAAAAATTGAAGATGCTGACGCTCGTGCAGCAGTAGAGCCATCAACATGAACACTTTTGAAACTGCGCACATGGATCGCGACGACCGACCCGTTGAAGAATGTGGTGTCATCGGTGTGTCCTCGCCAGCAGGAGAGCAGACGGCGCAGTTGGCATTCTTTGGACTATTTGCATTGCAGCATCGGGGTCAAGAGGCGGCGGGTATCGCCGTGTCCGATGGCCATCGTGCACGGATGCATAAAGACACTGGTCTCGTCACTCATGTTTTTGATGCTGCATCACTTTCCCCACTTGCCGGTTACCACGCGATTGGTCACACTCGTTACTCAACCATCGGGGCATCGTCTGCTCAAAATGCACAACCATTTTTATTGGAAACGATGCATGGAACGCTGGCTCTGGCGCATAACGGAAGTCTGATTAATGCTGCCGAATTACGAGAAGAACTTTTGCAGCGTGGTTTTGGGCTGACCGCCACAAGTGACACCGAAGTCATGGCCTTGATGCTTGCTGCCGCTAGCGGAAAGTCGTGGGAAGACCGATTGGAACGCACCATGCCCTCATGGAAAGGGGCGTACTCCTTGGTGTTGTTGGGGGTCGATTCCGTCGTAGCGGTACGTGACCCATGGGGATACCGTCCGCTTTCAGTGGGGCGTCTTGTGGAAGGCGGGTATGTGATTGCCTCGGAAACATGTGCCTTGCAAACCTTGGGTTGTGTAGAAATTTCCGAAATCGCTCCGGGTGAAATCGTGACTATTCGTGGAGACGAGATCACTCGACGGCGCACCCCACCAGCGGTGACGGGAGGGGCACATTGTTCATTTGAGTTCGTGTACTTTTCTCGACCCGACAGTGAATGGGATGGGCGCAGTGTGCACGCTGTGCGCCAACGTTTAGGTGAAAGGCTGGCGATTGAGGCAGGCGTGGACGCCGATGTTGTGATTCCGGTGCCGGACTCATCGATTCCCGCAGCCATTGGTTACTCTCGCCAATCTGGTATCGCCTTCAATGATGGGCTGATTAAAAATCGCTACATCGGACGCACCTTCATTGAGCCATCGCAGTCACTACGCGAACGGCGGGTGGCAATGAAGTTCAACGCTCTCGCTGAGAACCTCGTTGGCAAGAGGGTGATCGTGATTGATGACTCACTTGTGCGTGGCACAACTGCCGGTCCATTGGTCAAGTTGATTAAGGATGCAGGAGCCACTGAAGTTCATTTACGAATTACTTCGCCACCAGTGATGCACCCCTGTTTTATGGGTGTCGATATGGGTACCTACGACGAACTGATAGCTGCTCGCTTAAGCATTGACGAATTGTGTCGCCATGTTGGCTGTGACTCACTGGAGTTCTTGTCCGTTGAAGGCATGCTGGCGGCGATCGGTAGTCAAAACGGATATTGCACGGCCTGTTTCACCGGTGAGTATGCCATTGATACAACTGCGTTGAGGTTGAGCGCCAGAAAAGCTGGTGTTATCTCGTGAGAATTTTGGTTCTCGGATCG
>CAMAYS010000094.1:0-7814 GCA_945862545.1 Bifidobacterium breve
CATATTGGTCGCCTCGCTGTCTCCGATGAACAACATCAACCCGTCGTCGTTGACTGGCGGGCGCCGATAGCGGAACCTTTTTACCGTGCTACTGGTCGACAGTCAATGAACTTGGCGCGTCGTCGGCATTTCATTGTGGAGTCCAACAAATTACTGGGGATCGAAGACGAACTCTTCGGCGAAGGACATCTTGGTATCGGACATGATGATGGCCTTGATGGTTCAGGCTCGGTAACGCAAGCCGAAACCGGACTGCGGGGATACAGCACTTTGTTGGCCTCAATTGAAAGAGGGCGCTCAGGGCAACTCGGCGATATTGTGGCCACGATTCAGGCTGAGCAGGATGAAATTATTCGTTCTCCGCAAAGTGGAGTACTCGTTGTTCAAGGTGGGCCAGGCACCGGTAAAACTGTCGTGGCACTGCACCGGGCTGCTTACTTGTTGTATACGAATCGTTTTCCTCTTGAGGATCAAGGGGTTTTGGTGATTGGTCCAAACCGCGTATTTTTGCGTTACATCGAACGCGTTCTGCCGTCGCTTGGCGAGGCAGGTATTGAACAGGTCATTTTGCAGGACCTCGTCAAAGACGTGACCTGGGTGACGATGTCGCACGGAGAGCCTGATTCCCACGAGACGGCGCGCATCAAAGGTGACGAGAGAATGTCTGAAGTCATTGAAAGGGCTGTGCATGATCGTCAGCGTCCTCTGCGCGAAGACTTGGTACTGCCGTATCGCAGTGGATACGTACATCTGAGAGCGCAAGAGACGGAACGCATCATAAAAAATGCGCGTCGTCGCTTTCGTCGTCATAACTCTGGTCGCAAATCGATTGAAAATGAAATATGGGGTGCTCTTGCTGCCACATGGCGCGATGGTGATGCCACCGCTTCGCAAGTTCGTGAGTCTTTACGGCGCGATCCCGATGTTCGTTTGGCCATGGAACGAATGTGGCCCGTACTCACGCCAGCGCAGTTGTTACATGATCTTTTTGGCTCACGGGCGTTGTTGAAATTAGCAGGTCAGAAATATCTTGAACCCGAAGACATCGAACTCTTATATCGCCAAAGGTCAGATGAATTGTCTGAGGTTCGTTGGACTTCTGCAGACGCGGCTTTGCTGGATGAAGCACGAGTTCATCTCGGACCTATTCCTGGCAAGAATGGTCAGATTGACGAACTCGATGAGATACCAACCTATGGGCACATCGTGATTGATGAAGTGCAAGATCTCACGCCCATGCAGTTGGCGATGGTGACACGCCGTTCGCTGTCGGGTTCAATGACCGTAGTCGGAGATCTGGCACAAGCCACTGGGGCACATGCTCCAAAAACGTGGGAAGACGTTCTTGACCATTTGCCTGACATGAAGCCAAGTCGGATTATTGGCCTGTCGGTCGGCTATCGAATTCCGGGACAGATTATGGAGTTGGCAAATCGTGTTATGGAGGCGGCTAACCCTGGTCTTCGTGCTCCACGCGCGGTGCGCGAGGGTGTCGCTGGTCCGACAATCGCCTCGGTCTCCGAGCCTTCGCTACTCATTGAAGAAATCATTTCTCGCACCCGCGAAATGGTTGCACTAGTCAATGGGGGCAATGTGGCAGTTGTCGTTCCGGATCGTATGGCCGATGAAGTGTCGCGCAGATTTAGCGAGGCCGCTTTGATTCATGGGCGGGCTTCTACTACTGCCCTTGATCAGAGCGTCACCATTGTCCCGGTCAGCGTGGTCAAAGGTCTTGAACTTGACGGGGTCGTCGTCGTCGAACCGGCAGACATCGTTGAGGCTGAAATTCAGGGCATGCGCTCTTTGTATGTGGCATTGACCCGCGCAACGCAGCGCTTGACTGTTGTTCACGCTCGCGCACTGCCAGATGCGATGTTGTAGGACTCAAGCGCTATTTGTTAAGAAAATAAGTGACGACTTGTCCAGCAAATTTTGCTGCCTTATCGGCATCTGCAGGGCGATTAGCGGTGACGGCGAGCGCCGAGAGATTGACCATTCGGCCAAGTGACTCAGCAGTGCTGGGATCTGTGATGATCAGATCGGTTTCAATCGCCGACCACAGTGCATTGATGAGGTCGAGTTGCTCTGTTTTACCTGATTGAGTTTTGCCACTTTTGTTGGGACCGATATAGGAAGACAGAGTGGTCATCGCAGTCACAAGTTGCGGCATTAACTCATTGAGAGTGCCAGTAGGAGTGGGCGCTGGCACGGTCTGCTCGGGTGCCATCGGTATCGTGATCGTGCTATCAAAAGTTGTTGCGCTACATGAGGTGAATAAGGCGATACTCACCATTAAGTAGATCATTGAAGAACGTTTCATCACTGCCTGATCAGGATGTCACGAGGATACGTGCAGAGGCAAATGCGCTGACTCCGATCACGCGTCCTTCTATTTCTATGGAAATAGACCCGTCATTTTGCAGCGATGTAATGTGACCTCGACGACCGGGGAGCATGAATGATTCCTGTAGGAAATCTAATAAACCAGGCGCGAATTCGAGTTCTTCAGGAATTCGTGAGACCGTGAAATCGGATCCAGATTGCAATTGCGATAGCGGCACGGCGTGGGGATCAATATAACTGGATCCAGGAATCGGGTTTCCATGGGGGCAAGTTGTAGGTCCACCTAGAACGCGGTTGATAGCCACTTCAACTTCGTTGCTCATGACATGTTCCCATTTGCCTGCTTCTTGATGAGCATTTGCCCAACTCAATCCCAAAATATCAGTGAGGAAACGCTCGGCTAAACGATGTCGGCGGACAACTTGCTGGGCTAGTTCTTGTCCTTCACTGGTCAATGTGATGTGTGAGCCATCGGTTTTTACTAACCCCGCTTTACTCATTTTCTCAATCATCTGTGAGACCGAGGCACGGCTGACTTGGAGTCGCTCACCGATACGCGCCTGAATAACGTCAAGGTCATCTTCATGAAGTTCAAAAATGCACTCGCAATATTCTTCAAAGGCTGGATGGTGCTCTGCCGAATTGAACATGGCTTCAGACTACCCGTGAAATCAGCATGGCTTCTGACGGGGCTAGGAAGTAAATCCACATCAAATGCGCAGGTCCTATGTGAATGCGTTCACTCGAAAATGACACCTTGAGCAAGGGGGAGTTGGTCGGAATAGTTGATGGTTTGCGTTTGTCGACGCATGTAGGCCCGCCATGCGTCACTTCCGCTCTCGCGTCCGCCGCCGGTTTCCTTCTCGCCACCGAAAGCCCCACCGATTTCCGCTCCTGATGGGCCAATATTGACATTGGCTATTCCGCAATCGCTGCCATTCGCACTTGTGAACCTCTCGGCCTCGCGCATATCGGTGGTGAAGATACTTGAAGCGAGTCCTTGGGGAACATCGTTATGTATGGAAATGGCCTGATCAAAAGTTGAGTAACTCATGACATACAAGATTGGAGCGAATGTTTCGGTGGCCACGATGGCTGTCTGTTGAGTCATACGAATGAGTGCAGGTCGAACATAGGCGGCTTGCGGGGCATCAGGTGCGGCATGTCTCTGTGAACCAGCGATGATTTCACCGCCTTGTTGAGTGGCTTGAGCAATCGCACTTTGCATGGCGTCAAGTGCAGCGCCATTAATCAGCGGGCCCACCAGAGTGTCTGCCTTGAGAGGATTTCCCACGCGCAAATTGTTGTACGCCTTGGCAACTCGTTCACAGACTTCATCGATACGTGTTTCATGTACGAGCAATCGACGCAAGGTGGTGCAACGTTGTCCTGCAGTGCCAGCAGCGGAAAAAGTGATGCCTCGCACCGCCAAATCGAGATCTGCGGACGGGGCAATGATCGCAGCGTTATTGCCACCCAGTTCGAGAATCGATCTACCGAAGCGTGCCGCTACGACGGGTGCGACAGCGCGTCCCATACGTGTCGATCCAGTTGCGCTGAGTAATGCAACACGATGATCAGCGGCTAATGCTGCGCCAATGTTGGCATCTCCAAAGACAACTTGACAAATATCAATAGGCGCCCCAGCGGCGACAGCAGCTCGACGTACAAGTGCCGTCGTTGCTAGAGCCGTGAGAGGTGTGAGATCAGAGGGCTTCCAAATAACAGGGTCGCCACAAACAATTGCTAAGGCGGCATTCCAAGCCCACACCGCAACGGGGAAGTTGAAGGCGCTGATGACACCAACTGGACCAAGGGGTTGCCAGGTTTCGGTGAGGCGATGTTGGGGTCGTTCAGAAGCGATCGTGAGTCCGTGAAGTTGGCGGGAAAGACCAACAGCGAAGTCGCAGATGTCAATCATCTCTTGCACTTCGCCAAGAGCTTCGGAGCGAATTTTTCCGACTTCGATTTGAACAAGATCGGCGAGAGCATTTTTATGTTGGCGCAACTCAATGCCAAGATGACGAATGACCTCACCGCGCACAGGTGCAGGGACGCATCGCCATGACTGGAAAATTTCGCTGGCGATAGTCACCGTTTGATCGACGGTGGCCTCAGTCAGTTCGTTAGAAACAGAACCGAGTATCTCTCCGTTGATGGGAGACCGAACACTTATTGATGTCTGACCAGCGGGAGTGATAGTCGCCGAAGACCCGATTGATCGCAATGCCTCTTGGGCAAGCCAGCAAAGTTCGCTGTTTGAGTGTGTCGCAATGCTTGAAATAGTCACATCAATAGTCTTGCCGAAAGAGATGCGATCTTGACGCTTCAATCAGTAACAAATAATGGAACAAAGATCTTTGACGCTGGCGAACCTGCGGCGATGGCATCAGCGGCCATGATGATCGCTGCACCGGTATAGGCCGTGCGCTCCCCGGCAGGGAAGTGTTCGCCAGATGGGTAAACAATTCCGGTCGTGTAGGAGCCATCGTCTGTGCGATGAGCCCGAGTCCAGTACAACAAATCGGTGGCAGTGCTGAGATCGCCGATGGCTGTATGGGCCAGCGAACATTCTGCAGTTTCAGCAGCGGTCACCCAAGGCTCATCACTCACGCAGCGAATTCCACGACCGTCCATGGCGAAAGTGTCCCACAGGTCAGCGAGACGTGATTTAGCTTGCTCTCCTTCAAGGGCGTTCGTGAGCACTGGGTAGTACCAGTCCATCGCCCAACGAGTTTTGGGTTCAAAAGCATCGGGCCGATTTGAAATGACACCTCGCAATTTGTCGGCGGCGAGAACCCAATGTGGTCGTGGCTCATTGATTAATTCAGCCAAATTGATAGCGCATGTGAGAGCGTGCCAGATACTTGATGAGCCAGTGAGAAGGGCGTAGTCCCACGGCGTGGCATGCTCTTCTTTAGCCCACAAAATTGTGCCGTCATGACGTCGCATTGACAAGACCCATTCGATGGCGCGTTCAACCGTTGGCCACAAATGATCAACGAATCCACGGTCCCAGGTGCACAGCCAGTGATGCCAAACACCTGCGGCGATGTACGCACAGACGTTGGTATCAAGTTTTGGTTCTTCGACAATTCCGCCTGGAAGGTAATAGTTGAACCACCAGCCATCGGCATGTTGAATATCAACGAGCCACTCGTAAGCCCGCTCTGCATTGTTATGGAGACCTGCGATATCTAGGGCGATTGCCGTTTCAACATGGTTCCATGGATCACAATGTCCATCTTTGAACCAAGGGATCATGCCGTTGTCAAGTTGCAAGGCGGCAATGGATTCGGCTGTTTGAACTACCTCATCGGCGCTGAGAACGCCTTCAATGTGGGGGATCAGACTCATGCGGGCACCGGCATCTTCTTGGCGTAGATGATCAGACTTTTTCCCATCAGTGGGGAGAGAGTCCTTTCGGCCACTTTAATTGAACGAGGTTGTTTGGTGATGTCCCACTCAAGAAACTGCTTATAACGATTAACCATTTTGCTGTCCTCGCGACGCGGACCAACTGCGCACTTGAGCCACCAATATGGGGAGTGAAGGGCGTGGGCGTGGTGTGAACTGGTGACGATCAGCCCTGCCGAGCGAAGTTTTGCTTCAAGTTCAGTTTGCGAATAAATGCGTACGTGACCACCCACCGATTTGGGGGCGTGGTACTCGTCGCTGAGCATCCAGTTGATTTTTTCTGGCCACCACGATGGCACCGTGCAGGCCAAAGTTCCACCCGGTCGCAGAACGCGTGCTAATTCGGCGATGGCGCTGACATCTTGTTGGATGTGTTCGAGTACCTCCGAAGTGACAACACGGTCAAAGGTGTGATCGGCGAAGGGAAGATTGGTGGCGTCACCACGCAGTGCACCGATGTAGCGATCGCCAGGAATTTCGTCAGCCTCAATCATCGCTCCGAAGGTTGCACGAGTCATACGGACCTCATCATCGGCGTAGTCAAGAGCAACGATGCGACCACCCAATCGGGCGATCTCAAAAGCATGGCGACCAAAGCCAGCGCCGGCATCAAGAACGAGGTCGCCAGGGGTTAGTCCGAGACGATTGAAGCGGATCGTCAACATAGTTATTTGACGCGGCCATTTCTGAGAAGTTTCTCTTGGTTGGCAGGCATCGCTAAAACTTGGCGATATTGCTCAACAGTTTGTTCAGCGCATTTGCGCCATGTCCAACGTTCAACAACGCGATGACGTCCGTTGAGTCCGACGCGAGCGCGAAGTTCGGGGTCATCAAGCCCACGGCGAATAGTGGCTGCCAATCCATCAGCATCGCCAGCCTTGCAACCCAAAACTGTGTCGCCGTCAATACCAGTTACTTCAGGGAGCGCTCCACCATCAGTTGCAACAAGGCAGATGCCGGTGCACATCGCTTCAATCGCAGGAAGGCTGAAACCCTCATAGAGCGAGGGAACGACAGCAAGTTCGGCTTGAGCGTAGAGTTCCACGATGCGTTCATCAGTGACATCAGAGATGAATTGGATATGTGGAGCAAGACCAAGTTTGTCAATGAGATCCATGCTTTTTCCAGGCTTGGGTTTACCAATGATGGTCAATGTGACATCACGCTCGGTACGCAACTTCGCTACCGCTTCGAGAAGGTATGACAATCCTTTGAGTGCCACATCGGCAGAGGCGGTGGTGATCAGTCTGCCCGGGATGCGTTGCACCGTGGGCAGGGGTTTAAAGAGATCAGGGTCCACTCCAACTGGCACAAGGCGCATGCGGTCATAAGAAACGCCCATGTCGGCGTGAATATCCTTGATGCTGTTTTCGCTGACGACCACGATTCGCGGCATGCGACTTGCCACGCGACCCTGCATTTTGACGAAGGAGTAAAAACGTGAGACACCAAACTTTTTGTACCAATTTGGTGAATGGTCCATCTCGAGGGCACGATCACGAGTAATCGGGTGATGCAGAGTCACGATCGTGGGAATGAGTTTTTCTAAACCAAGAATGCCATAGCCCAAGCACTGGTTGTCGTGGACCAGATCAAATTCACCTGTGCGTTTGCTCAGATGGCGTTTCACGCGAGCGCTAAATGCGGCTGGTTCGGCGAATGTGCCGGTGAGGAACAAACCAAGTTCATAAAAGTCTTCACGGGTTTTGAGTTCCCAAATTGCAGGAAAACGGAACGGGTAATGGTCATTGATCAAGTCCAGGCTTGGCAACTTGGTCAGTGCCACACGCGGGTCAAGGACCGGGTAGGGCTGTCCACCGAAAACCTCAACTGAGTGCCCAAGATCAACGAGAGCCTTGGTGAGATGGCGCGTGTAAACACCTTGACCACCGACATGGGGTTTGCCTCGATAGGTGAGGTAGGCGACCTTGATCGGCCCTTGGGGGTCATGGGCACTCGGCATGGGTTGCAATGCTACCGTCGGGTCACTTAGTGACTCCCTGTGAGGCTGTGACCTGCGCTTTTAGAAGTTGATCAGACCCTGGTAAAGACAG